>JBFLJZ010000275.1:0-3070 GCA_040882925.1 Desulfuromonadales bacterium | reverse complement strand
TCGTACAATTGTACGACACTATGTCAAAGTGAAATATCAGAATAAAGAAACATTTGAATTCTTAAGAAATGAAAATGCTCAATTCTCGTGCAACAAACCAGACCAGCGAAACACTCGAGCACATTCTTGAGGGAGCACAAATCGTCCTTACGAACAACGGCTATGCAGCTTTCACGATGCGCCTTGTGACGAAAAAATCCGGAGTATCGCTGGAAACCTAACCTATTATTTCAAAACGAAAAATGAATTAATCAGATCACTTATCAGCAGACTTTTGGAAGGCTATTTACAACAATTTGTTCATCTTCTTGAAAATCATGAAGAACCAATAACACAAGTCGAGAGACTGGTTTATTGGGTTATGAAGGAAATTGCCCTTGAAGAGGAAACCTTTAGAATTGCGAGGGAATTATGGGCAATGGCGCTCCACGATGACGCCATTCGCGACACCCTTGATGATTTTTACGATGACCTAACAGAAAGGTTATTCAATGTACTGAGTCAGTTTCGACCAGATTTGAGCAGAAACGCAAAATGGGAATTGGTATGCTTCCTCGTCATGCTTTCGGAAGGAACCGTCGTATTTTACGGGACGCGGCGAGAAAGGACCCTTACTGTAGAACAGATGATCAAAACTGCCAGTCGAACCTTCAGCAATTTGACCTGATAATAGAAAACATTAGAAATTAAGCTCTCTATTGAGAATAAAAAAACGCAACACGTATCACCCTAAAACGAACACTAATAGCGAGATTAAGAGATGAAAAGTTTTCTTAAAGAACCCCTGCTGCATTTCCTTGTGACCGGTGCCATACTCTTTGGTTTTTACTCGTTCCTCAACCCGGTGAAGAATCAACCCGGTGACAAAGTGATTATCGTCTCGGCTGGCGATATCAACCGTTTGAGTGCCAGTTGGGCAAAGAGGTGGGACCGGCCTCCGACGAAAGGCGAGCTACAAGGTCTAATCGACGCCTTCGTTCGTGAAGAAGTCTATTATCGCGAAGCGCTGGCCTTGGGGCTGGACAAGAACGACACGGTACTGCGTCGCCGCCTGATGCAGAAGATGGAATTTCTTTCCGACGACCTTGCCGACTTGAACACGCCTGGAGAGGCCGATCTCCAGCAATACTTCATGGCAAACCCGGACAAGTACGAGTTGCCCGAACGAGTCAGCTTCACCCACGTCTACTTCAGCTACGACAAGCGTGGTGAGAAAGTCATCGAAGATGCCGAACAGGCTATTGCGACTATCCGTGAAGAAGGCACCATTCTTCGCGCTCCGGAGATGGGGGATCCATTCATTCTGCAATATGATTTCACAATGGAATCACCCGCTGAGATAACCCGGATTTTCGGCGAAGAGTTCAGCAACCAGCTCTTCGAGCTGGAAAAGGGCTTGTGGCTGGGGCCGATCCTGTCCGGATACGGGCTGCACTTGGTCAGGGTCGTCGACAAGGTTGCCGCCAGCACACCAGAATTCGCCGATGTCATCGACAGGGTACGGTCCGACTGGACCTTTGAGCAGCGGGAGAAGCTCAACAGGGAAGTTTACCAACGCTTCCGCGAGCGCTATGAGGTGATTATCGACCTTCCTCCTGATGTTTCATCAACAGCGATGGCCAAGACGGCCGGAAATAAATCGTCATGATCTCCCGCGGCATCATCATCTGTACGATCGCTCTTGTTTCTGTTTCCCTGCCCGTTGTCACCGAGGCGCACAAACTCCAACCTGCTTTCCTGGAGTTGCGCGAGCAGAGCGCTGGTATTTTCGATTTGCTGTGGAAGGGACCCCTAGTCGGCAATCAACCAATGTCGATCTATCCCCGCCTGCCTGAGAGCTGCCGCAACGTGACTGAACCCGTTCACAATTTTTCCGACTCAGCGTTCATTGAGCGACGCCTGATTGATTGCGGCGATGGCGGACTTATCGGGCAGCCCATCGAGATCGCAGGCCTGCCTGCAACTCAGACCGATACGCTACTGCGGATCGAAATGACTGACGGGCAGATGTTAACCACGATCTTACGTCCCGACGCGCCAGGCTACCTGGTTCCGGCGGCCCCGTCCAAATCAGAAATCATCACCTCCTATCTCGTCCTTGGCGTTGAGCACATCCTTGGTGGCTTCGACCACCTGCTTTTTGTTCTCGGCCTGTTGCTGATCGTCCGCAGCACCATGCTGCTGGTCAAGACTATCACGGCCTTTACCCTTGCCCACAGCGTGACCTTGGGGATGGCATCGCTCGGTTTCGTCAGCGTACCCCAAACCCCGGTTGAAGCGGTGATCGCCCTCTCAATCCTATTCCTGGCGACGGAATTGTCGAAGCAGCTAAGGGGCGAAATAGGTCTCACAGCTAGAGCACCGTGGTTGGTGGCGTTATGCTTCGGTCTGCTCCACGGCTTCGGCTTCGCAGGTGCATTGACTGAAATCGGTCTGCCACAAACCGACATCCCTTTGGCTCTGCTCTTCTTCAATGTTGGTGTCGAGTTGGGCCAACTCATATTCGTGGCAGTGGTTCTGGTCATTTTAAGTTTACTGCGCAAATTGTCGGTCCGCTGGCCTCGCTGGGCAAACCAGGTTCCGGCTTACGGTATCGGGACGCTGGCAGCGTTCTGGTTTATTCAAAGATCGTTATCATTTTAACCAAGGAGACGGTAGCAGAATCGCTTTCACAAGTGCCAAACAGCCGAACTAAAGAAACGAAACACATATCAAACAACCAATTGGAGGCAACGGGTATGAAAAAAACACATCGCGAGAGAAAAAACTTTTTCAAATCATTCCTTGCCGTCTTTGCGATAACAGCAATGACAGTGCCCGCAACATTTGCATACGATGCCGGCACCCTTGACCCGGAAAATGTCAGCGAACTTTACCCCGGCAAAGGTTACTCGCCCTATGCTCAACGCTCTTTCCCCAGCAATGTCTATTGGGGAGAGACGCATCTGCATACCGGGCTTTCGCTGGATGCCGGGGTGTTCGGCAACATCCTCGGCCCGGAAGACGCCTACCGCTTCGCCCGCGGTGAGGAGATCAAGTCCTCGACCGGCCAGCCGGTCAAGCTCGGGCG
>JBFLJZ010000274.1:0-5730 GCA_040882925.1 Desulfuromonadales bacterium | reverse complement strand
GTAAGTCGGAGGCTAGGGGCTTGGGGCTGGGGACTAAAGGCTTAAAACCTTAACCTCAACCTCAAGCTCAACCTAAAACTCAAAACTTAAAACTTAAAACTGATCGCCTCGCGCTTCCTGTTTAAAACATAAATCGACGCATGTCGACGTTCAGCAGCAGGCCGACTCCGATCATGGTCGTCACCATGCTGGTCCCGCCGTAGGAAAACAGCGGCAAGGGGACACCAACCACGGGCAAAAGGCCAATCACCATCCCCAGGTTGACCACAATATGCCAGAAAAGCATCGCGCAGACACCGACCGCAAGGTACATGCCGAAACGTTCATTCGAGCGCAGCGCGATATGTAATCCCCAGAGGACTATCACACAGTAAAAAATCAGCAGCAACAGGCAGCCGGTCAACCCCCATTCTTCGGCAAACACCGAAAAGGCAAAATCCGTGTGCCGTTCCGGCAGGAAGGACAGCTGTGACTGGGTCCCTTTCATGAAGCCGAGGCCGCTGAAGCCGCCGCTGCCCACGGCAATTTTTGACTGGATAATATGATAGCCGGCGCCCAGCGGGTCTCGCTCCGGGTCAAGGAATGTCAGGATGCGCAGTTTCTGGTAGTCATGCAAGAGGAACCAGCCGCCGCAGGCAGCGGCGACCCCGGACAAGCCGAGCAACAGGATTGTCGAGCGTTTTATCCCCGCAAACAGGGCCATGGTGCCACCTATGCAGAGCACCAGAAGAGCGGTGCCGAGGTCCGGCTGCTTCATGACCAAAAGGGCCGGAATGCCGAGGATCAGTCCGGGGACAACCAGTTCGCGCAGCGAGAACCCGCGCAGATGCGCATTTTCACTGAAATACCGGGCCAGGATAATGATGATCACGATCTTCATGATTTCACTGGGCTGGACATTGAGTCCCGCCAGGCCGATCCAGCGGGTCGCGCCCATACTGGTCTTGCCGAAAGCCAGAACAATAGCCAACAGCAGCAGGTTGCATCCGTAAAGGGGAACACTGAGATATTCCAGGTGGCGATAGTCGAACAGGCAAACAACAGCGACGATTGCCAGGCCGATTCCGACCCAGTAAAATTGCTTGATATACACAGGCAGCGCGGCAGCGGTCCACGAAGACGTCGCGCTGTACATGTTGGCTATGCCAATCAGCGCAATCAGGAGAACCAGCAGGAGGTAAGCCCAGTTGAAATTTGTAATCAATCGTCTATCAAACATTCATCATTCCTTGGCAGGGACGAGTTGTGCAACGTCCTGGTCCTTCGCCTCGCCAGTAAAGTATGCATCGTATATGGCCTTGGCGACCGGCGCCGCGGCACTGGAACCGTGGCCACCGTGTTCGACAACAACCGCAACAGCAATCTGCGGGTTTTCGACAGGGGCGTAGGCAACAAATAGGGCATGATCCCTGTACTGATAAGGTATTTCTTCCTCTTCGACTTGTTCTTCGGCATCACTTTTTTTGCGAATAACTTGTGCCGTACCTGTCTTGCCGGCAAACCGGACCTTGTCCAGCCGGCTTCTCCAGGCCGTTCCGCCGACATCATTGACCACCGATTCCATGGCTTTTCTGATCGAAGTCAAATGCTCCGCCGGCCATGCCGTTTGACTCGATTTTTCCGGTTCCAGCAGCCACACTGTCTCACCCTCGAGATCGATAATCTTCTGCACGACTTGCGGCTTCCACACCGTACCACCGTTCGCCAATGCTGCCGCCATGGTCGCCAGCTGTATCGGGGTCGTCAGGACAAAGCCCTGGCCGATCGATGAAATCACTGTTTCCCCATCGTACCAGCTGGTGCCGAAACGCTGCTTTTTCCATGCCCTGGTCGGGATCAGTCCCGGTCGCTCAGCACCGAAAGGAAAACCGGTTTGGGTGCCCAAGCCGAGGCGCTTCGCAACACTGGCGATCTGGTCGATGCCGGTCTCGAGCCCGATCCGGTAAAACCAGACGTCACAACTTTCCTTGATCGCTTTATGCAAGTCGACCGAGCCGTGCCCCCCCTTCTTCCAGCAACGGAATTCGTAACTCCGGCTTAATTTCATACTGCCGAAACACGACACCTTGGTTGCCGGAGTCGCCGTTCCTGCTTCGAGTGCCGCCAGGGCCACCACCATCTTGAATGTCGAGGCCGGAGGGTACTGTCCGCGCAGCGCCTTGTTGGTCATGGGATGCCGCGGATTGTTGCTCAGGTCCTGCCACTCCTCGCTGGTAATTCCCCGGGCAAACCAGGCCGGGTCGAAATTCGGCCGGCTGACCAGGGCAAGGACTTCACCAGTATTGACATCCATGGCAACAACTGACCCGGCGTTGTCAGCGAGGGCGTCCTCTGCGGCTTTCTGCAGGACACTGTCAATGGTCAGGTAGAGCTGGTCACCCGGCAAGGGATTACGGGTTGTCACCTGACGTAACTCGCGACCGCGCACATTAACCTCAATGCGCTTCTGCCCCATAGCGCCTTGCAAACGGCTCTCGTAAGCTCTCTCAAGCGCGGTCTTGCCGATCACCTCGCCGGAGCGGTGGCCGGAAAATTCAGGCTGCCTCAGCTCGTCTTCTGTCACTTCACCGAGATAACCGAATAGATGGGCGGCCATATCACCGAACGGATATGCGCGAAAGGGTTTGACCTCGACCAGGATGCCGGGCAGGTTAATGGAATTCTCCTGGACCATTTCCATTGCCTGCCGCCCGACGTCTTCGACCAGGGGCAGCGGCCTGTAGCGTGGCAACGCCTGGCCTTTTCGCCAGCGCTCCTCCAGTAGGTCTGCTTCAATATCCAGTAATTTCGCAAGACTTGAGAAAAGTTGTTGTCGGTCATGAACCTCCTGGCGCAAGGCGGAAACGGTAAACGCCGGTCGATTATCAACCAGCAGAACGCCATGACGATCGAAGATCGCGCCGCGTGGCGCCTGGATGGCGACATATCGAATCCGGTTTCGCTCTGACAGCTCGCGGTAATAATCGGTACCGAGAATCTGCAGGAACCATAAGCGCAGAGCCAGGACGCAGAAGACTCCGGCAACGGTTATCGAAGAGATGATAAAGCGACGGCGCAGGCCGGGAGTTTCTTCCGGAGACGGCTTAAGTTTCATAACGACTGTCGAGTTTACGCAGACCGGGAAGTTTGCTGCGTGGCAGGAAGGTTCGCTGCAGCCAGACGGTCAGCTTCAGGAAAAAATATCCGGCAACGAAATTCAGCAGCAACTGTATCGGCAACTGCCAGGCTATTTGCGACAAGACGCTGACGTCCTGCCGGAAAAAATCCAGGGCAAAAGAGACCAAGGCGGCCTGTAAAACTGTGCCGGCCATGACCAGGAGCAGGAGCAGTGCTGAACTTTCGGTGTTCACCCGCGATACGATACCACGCACCACGAGGAAGATAGTCAGCAGGACGAATCCGTAAAGGCCGGGAAACGCGCCGCCGACACCATCGAAGAGCCAGCCCATCAGATAAACCAAAAGGCCGCCGCGCCAACGGTCTTCTTGCAGGCCGAGATAAACCACCAGCAGCAGGACCAGGTCCGGCTTGTAATCGCCCTGCAAAAACGGCGGCAGAAGGGCTGTCTGCAGGACAACGGCAATGCCTGCCAGGGCTAAATAAAAAAGTGTCCGGTTCATTGCGGCCTCCGCAGCAGAACCAGGACTTCTTCAAGGTGGGAAAAATCGACCGCAGGAATGACTTCGACGGCTTGGAAAAGACCGAACTTTTGCCGGTCAACGCTCGTCACTTCACCAACCACCAAGCCCTTGGGAAAGACCCCGCCCATGCCGCTGGTAACAACGCGGTCGCCGGCCTTGACCTCTTCCTGGCGCAGCACGAAATCGAAAACCAGGCGCTCTCCCTTGCCACGGCAGATACCGCGTGCCCGGTTGCCCTGCAAAAGACTGGCAACAGCAGAGGATGCGTCAGTAACCAGAAGGACTCTGGCAAAACGAGGGCTGCTGCGAACAACACGACCGACCACGCCCTCGGCGACAACCACCGGCATACCCTCGACGACACCCTGTTCAGCTCCCTTGTCGATGGTAACCGTGCGAAACCAGCTGGTCGCATCCTCGGCAATCACCCTGGCCGGAAGAGTCTCTATTTCCTGGGCCTCTTTGAACTCCAGTAGGCGCCGTAGGCGTTCATTTTCGAGCCTGACCTCGTCGTTCTCTGCGAGCATTGCACTCAGCTTGCGGTTGTTCTCAACGAGCGCGCGATTTTCCTTTTCAGTGTCTATCAGGTAAAGGTAATGACTCCAGATATCCGCAGCCCCGCTGATCACTTGGCTCAGGCCGGCCTGTACCGGGCCGGTCAAGCGCAAAACAACTCCTTCCAGGAAATTCGTCTCGTCCTGTTGGCGCAGATTGACCGAATACCAGAGCAGCGCCATCAAAAGCAGCACGGCACAGAGCATCAACGGTCGATTCTTTTGCCACCATTCCCACATACTCGAACACCTGAGAAAGAGAAGCCGGTAGACGCATCGTTAAGCCAACAAGCACATTGTACATCCCCGGTCTTTGGCGAGAACAGAAAAGAGGGCGCAGAGGCCCTCTTGAGTCATTCACGGAGATGCTGCTGCGACAGACAGGCCCGGCTCAGGAGCTGATGGCCACCTGTTTCAGCAGGTCAAGTTCATCTAGGACCTTGCCGGAGCCGAGGACCACACAAGAGAGCGGGTCTTCGGCAATCACCACCGGCAGACCGGTCTCCTCGCGCAACAGCACATCGAGATTACGCAACAGGGCGCCACCGCCGGCCAATACAATCCCCTTGTCGACAATATCCGCGGCCAGCTCGGGCGGGGTCCGTTCCAGGGCGATCCGAACGGCCTCGACAATCGCGTTGATCGACTCGGAAAGCGCTTCCCTGATCTCCTGAGCATCGATTTTGAGGGTTTTCGGAATGCCACTGACCAGATCGCGGCCCTTGACTTCCATGCTATCCATTTTGCTTTCTTTGGCAGAGGACAGGCTGTCAGGGTATGCGCTGCCGATCGAGATCTTGATCTCTTCAGCAGTACGTTCACCAATCAGCAGATTGTATTTGCGCTTGAGATGTTGAGCCAGGGCCTCGTCCATCTTGTCACCACCGACACGTACGCTCTTGGCATAGACAATCCCGGCCAGCGAGATCACCGCAACCTCGGTGGTACCACCGCCGATATCGACAATCATGTTACCGGAGGCTTCGGTAATCGGCAGGCCGGCGCCGATCGCTGCCGCCATCGGCTCCTCGATCAGATACACTTCTCGGGCACCGGCAGATTCGGCGGATTCTTTGACTGCGCGCTTTTCGACCTGGGTGATCCCGGAGGGCACACAGATAACGATGCGGGGGCGGACCAGGGCTTTACGATTGTGAATTTTACGGATGAAGTAGCGCAGCATCTCTTCGGTGATGTCGAAATCGGCAATCACGCCGTCTTTCATCGGCCGGATGGCAACGATACTGCCTGGCGTACGACCGAGCATGTTTTTCGCATCGGTACCGACCGCGAGAACTTTTTTCTGTCCCGTCATGTCTTTCTGCACAGCGACAACCGAGGGCTCGCTGACTACGATCCCTTTACCTTTGAGATATACCAGGGTGTTAGCCGTTCCCAAATCGATTGCCAGATCGTTGGAAAATACACCTAACACTGCATCGAACAAGTTGACCATATCGAGGGACAACTCCTTTCAGACTGGAAAGGGCCTGACCTAGGCCGGAAAATGTTGTTTACACTAGCAAAAGGGCCCC
>JBFLJZ010000273.1:0-8625 GCA_040882925.1 Desulfuromonadales bacterium | reverse complement strand
TTGGCCAGATAGCCCGTACGCGATCGAAGCCAGCTTCGGCCTGGCAAAGGTGCTCGAGGAACAGGAGGAGCTGCTCGAAGCACTGAAGATTCTTGATGAGTTAAAAGGAATTTATCCAAAACAGGATATACTGAAGAGGAAAACCGACCAGGTGCGCGAGCGGATAGAAAAGAAAAAGAAGGCCATCTAAGGACTGATCAGGATGAATATAGGAGTCATCGGAGCCGGGAGTTGGGGAACAACCCTCGCCAATTTACTGGCGAAAAAGGGCTATTCTGTGACCCTCTGGGTTTATGAAGCGGATCTCGCCGCGCGCATGGCCAAAAGCCGCATCAACGATCTTTACCTCGATGGCTTCAGCCTGTCGCCAAACCTGATTTTTACCCCCCAGCTACACGAGGCCGTAACCGGCCGCCAACTGCTGCTTCTGGCGTCTCCTTCCCAGGTGATGCGGCACGTCCTCAAGCAATTGCAGCCAAATCTGGATAAAAACTGTCTGCTGGTTTCAGCTGCCAAGGGGATCGAAAACAATACGCTGCAGCTCATGTCGGAAGTGCTCGAAGCAGAATTGGGAACCGAGGTCAAAAGCCGTTGCGCCTTCCTGTCGGGGCCGTCTTTCGCCAAAGAAGTGGCCCAGGAACAACCGACGGCAGTCGCGGTGGCAGCGGAGAGCCTGGATGTCGCGGATCGCGTCCAGGAGATTTTCAGCACGGACTATTTCCGCGTCTATACCAACCGCGACGTGATCGGCGTTGAAATCGGCGGAGCCCTGAAAAACGTCATTGCCCTGGCCGCCGGTGTCGCCGACGGGCTCGGGTTCAACTATAATGCCCGGGCTGCGCTGATTACCAGGGGACTGGTGGAAATTGCCCGACTCGGCATGGCAATGGGTGCCGTTGAATCAACCTTTGCCGGGCTGGCGGGGATGGGAGACCTGGTTTTGACCTGTACCGGCGATCTCTCCCGTAACCGCATGGTTGGCATGGAATTGGGACAAGGGCACAAGCTGGACGAAATCCTCAACCGCATGCAGATGGTGGCGGAGGGGGTGAAGACCACCCTGTCGGCTTACCAGTTGGCCAATAAGCTTGGTGTGAAAATGCCGATCACCGAACAGATGTACCATATTCTCTACGAAGACAAAGATCCCAAGCTTGCCGTTGCAGACCTTATGCAGCGCGCACTGACTTCTGAAGAAGAATGAAAGGATTGCAGTTGATGAAAAAGATCTGTCTGTTGCTCTTGTTGAGCGTTTTCTTCGCCACCACGGCCTTTGCCTCTCAATCTGTCATCATTGAAACCAGTTATGGTGACATCACCGTTGAACTGAACGACGAGAAAGCACCGCAGTCCGTGACCAATTTCCTGGCCTATGTTGACAACCAGCATTACACGGAGACGATATTTCACCGGGTCATCAAGGATTTCATGATCCAGGGCGGTAATTTTACCGCCGAGATGACACCGAAAAAGACCCGGGCACCGATCAAAAATGAGGCGGCCAACGGCCTGCGCAACCTGCGCGGCACCATCGCCATGGCCCGCACCTCGGTGGTCGACAGTGCCACCAGCCAGTTTTTCATCAATCTCAAGGACAATGGTTTTCTGGATCACAAAAACAGCTCGCCACAGGGTTATGGCTATGCGGTTTTCGGCAAGGTTGTCAAGGGAATGGACGTGGTCGACAAAATTGGCAGCACCCGGACGAATAACGTCGGCCGTTTCCGTGATGTGCCGATGGAGCCGGTCGTTATACACAGCATCAGGCGCGCAAACCGGGAGTAGCCGTTTTGCCAGCCGATGATGGCTAGGCAGCGAGGCAGGCATGAGCACCGCTCGCATCATGACCTACAACATCCAGTACTGTCGAGGCAGCGATAATCAGTTCAATCCCGACCGGGTCCTGAACGTGATTGCCGATGCTGCTCCGGACATCGTAGTGTTGCAGGAGCTCGGTGCCGTACACCACGCAGAGATCCTTCCTTACCTGGAGGAACGGAGTGGTCTCGACGCATATCAAGATGCCGCCGGTGGTCCGCTGGCCTACCTATCCTACTTCCCTCTTAAAGGGGTGCAGAATTTTGCCCTTGGCCACGGTGGGCAGTGTCTGCGTGCCGATGTCGAACTCGGTGGCAAACGCCTTCACCTGCTCAACGTCTGTCTCGACAGTTTCCCGCGCTTTCGCAGCCATCAGGTGGCGCAGCTGCTGGGACCGGAACTGCTTGGCAACCCGTCGCTGGTCTGCCCCGCCTTGATTATCGGTGATTTCGCTGACTATATCTGGGGCGCCGGCAACCTCGAACTGGCTTCAGTACTGCGCCGGACCCGGCGACCGCTCTGGCGTGGCACCTACCCGTCCCGGTTTCCGGTCTTCGGTCGCGATCGCGCTTACCTGCGCGGAGCGATCAGGGTTCTCGATGCAGCGATCAATCGCAGTTTCCTGGCCAGGAAGGCGTCCCGGCACCTGCCGTTGACGCTGACGGTGCAGATCACAGATACCAGGCGCTCCGTCAAGCTGCGTCGTTTACCTGGCCACCGCATGGAAGCGGCGCCCGGCTAGTAACGATGGTCGGTCGTGTGCCGCCGTGGAAAAGTCTGTGGACAAGGTTGATAACTCCCCTACAGGCAAGAAAACCAAACGAGTCGAATGAGCAAAACACCTGTTTCTGCCGCTGCCGCTCTCGAGACGCTTAATCTCCTTGAAGCGACTTATCCGGAAGCCCATTGTGCCCTGGTGCACGACAATCCCTGGCAACTTCTGGTCGCGACGATCCTCTCTGCCCAGTGCACCGATGTCCGGGTCAATCAGGTGACGCCAAAGCTTTTCCGGCACTATCCCGATGCGCACAGCATGGCTGCTGCCGACCAGACAGAACTCGAAGAACTGGTCCGCCCGACCGGGTTTTACCGCAACAAGGCGAAAAACCTCATCGGATGCGCGATGGCGCTGGTCTGTTGTCATGCTGGCGAGGTGCCGAAAAATATCTCGGCACTGGTGTCCCTGCCGGGTGTCGGACGCAAGACGGCCAACGTGATTCTCGGCAACGCTTTCGACCTCCCGGGGATGGTTGTGGATACCCACGTTGGCAGGATCGCCCGACGGCTTGGTTGGACCAGGGCCAAAGACGCGGTAAAAATAGAGCGGGACCTGTGTGCCCTGCTTCCTGCCGAACGCTGGACCCAGGCGGCCCATGTGTTGATTTTTCACGGCCGACAGTGCTGCCGGGCGCAGACTGCCTGGTGTTCGAAGTGTCCGGTCGTGGCGCGCTGCCCGCAGATCGGGGTCGGGCGGCAAAAGTAATCTCTCCTCTGATCAATAAACCAAGCACAAAAACCAAAATCAAAATCGGCAGTTCGCGTACTGCCGGACGCCATACTTTTTGTCCAGGCGGCGACAAAAAGAAAGCAAAAAGCGCCTTATCTCCTTGCGGAGGGCATCTCCTTTGCCGGATTTCTGTAACGTCAAGACCCTGTTGTGACGAGGATCCGGCCCTGTGTCAAAGGGCCTGACCTGTCTGAGTGACTGACAAGGGAAAAGTCACAAAACAAGACAAACTGTGCAACCCTTCGCAGAAGGAGAAGCTCACTAGAGCCTCGGCACATGCGGGGAAAACGTAGGATCTTGATCGATTAGAACAATCTGAATTGAGGTTGCCCCCACTACGGCCCAGACATTCCCAGCGCAGCGCGGGACCTTTTCTGCTTACTCTTTTAGGCCAGTAAAAGAGTAAGGCGCAGTCGGGGGGCGCGACCCCCGGGTTCTGGTTTTGTTGTTAATTGCAGAGGACACAAAAAGGCCCGACAGTCGTCAGGCCTCTCTCAAAACCGAAATAATTTCAACGCTCCTCTAAAGCTCATCCATATCCAGTCGGAAGAAATCCTTTGCCTGCGGGGTCTTCTCTTCGATGGCATAGCGCACCGGGGCGGTGTTGGGCGCGAACGCTTCGATGATGATGTCCGGACTGTCCTCCGGGGCCAACAGCCCGGTTTGCGGGTCGATCGGCCGGAATTCGATGGTGTCCGGTACCGGGAATTGCTCTATCGGCATATCGGTCATGGCCTGTTGCATAAAAGCAACCCATGCCGGTGCTGCGGCTTTGGACCCGGTTTCCTTGTTGCCGAGCGGGCGCTCCAGGTCGTATCCGACCCAGGAAACGGCCAGCAGCTGGGGTGTGTAACCGATGAACCAGGCGTCCTTCAGGTCGTTGGTGGTGCCGGTCTTTCCGGCCACGGGACGTTGCAGAGCCTTGGCGCGCCAGCCGGTACCGTGCTGAACGACGCTCTCGAGCAGGTTGGTGACCAGGTAAGCGGTTTCCGGACTGATCACCCGGTTGCGTGATTGGCCAATCAGCTTCTGGCCTTTTTGCGGGCCACCGGGGAAGTCGGCCGGGTCGTTGGATTCGACGACCTTGCCGTCACGATCGTAAATCTTGTTGATATAGGTCGGCAACACCCTGACACCACCGTTTGCCAGAACAGCGAAGCTCCGCGCTAGCTCCATCGGCGTCAGCGCCGAGGAGCCCAGGCCGAGAGTCAGGTCTTCATCAAGGTGCGACTCGATGCCTAGTTTACGAGCGTAGTTTGCTGCATAGCGGACGCCGATATCCTCGAGAATCTTGACGGTGATAACATTGAACGATTTGGCCAGGGCAGTGCGTAACGGCACCGGACCATAAAAGCGCTTGGAGTAATTTTTCGGTTTCCATTCCTTGATGTCACCCGATTCAAGTTGTTCCTTGTAAATCAGAGGTGTGTCGAGAATCACCGTGGCTGGCGTATAGCCCTTGTCGAGGGCTGCGGCATAGATCAGCGGTTTCATCGCCGAACCCGGCAGCCTTCGGGCCTGGAGGACACGGTTGAATTGGCTGGTGCGGAAATCGTAACCACCGACCATGACCTTGATCTGGCCGTTATGCGGGTCCATGGCCAGAACGGCTCCCTGGGCTTCTGCCTGCTGCTCAAGGGTCAACTGCCACGGGCCTGTCTCGGGAATCGCGGCAATCCGGGTGAGAACTTTTGCTCCGAGTGGTAACCGGGTTCTGGCATCGGTAGCGTTTCCTGTCGGTTCGCTGGTTCGCTTGACCAGCTGCGGCGGGCCGGCCCATTTCATCGAATCGAGAGTGATGCGCCCTTTCTGGTCAGCGAAGCGCAGGTGCAGGTTTTGTTTGTTGGCGCCGCTGACGACCGCTTCGACGAGATCATTGACCTGGGGTGGTTTCTCCGCAAAGCTTTCGACCTGCTGTTGCAGGAATTCAGCTTCTTCTGCTTCAGACAGGACCGCTAACGGGCCGCGATAGCCCTGGCGTTTGTCATGGTCGAGCAGGTTTGCCTGCACGGCGGCCTGGGCCGCCAGCTGCATTTCGAGGTTCATGCTGGTGTGTACTTCGAGGCCGCCCCGGTAAAGGAGTTCCTCGCCATAGGTGTCCTCGAGGTAGCGGCGAACCTGTTCGGTAAAATAGGCGGCATTCATGATATGTTGATTGATGCGCGGCCGGATGTCGAGTTCCTGCAGCGTTGCCTGTTCGGCTTCGTCCCGGGTGATGAAGCCTTCTCTGACCATGCGTTCGAGCACGTAGAGCTGGCGTTCCTTGGCCCGGTCGTAATGACTGTAAGGGGAATAGCGGCTCGGCGCTTTCGGCAGACCGGCCAGCATGCTCGATTCGGCCAGGGTCAACTCGTCGACGTCCTTGTCGAAATAATTTTCGGCAGCAGCCTGGACACCATATGCACCGTGGCCAAGAAAAATCTGGTTGAGGTAAAGGTAGAGGATTTCTTCCTTGGACAAGCGTTTTTCCATACGGTAGGCAAGAATCGCCTCTTTGAACTTGCGCTTGAACTTGCGCTCCGGGGTCAGCAGCAGGCTCTTGGCGACCTGCTGGGTGATCGTGCTGCCGCCCTGAACGATGCCGCCGGCCTTGATGTTTTTAATCGCGGCCCGCAAGATCGAGGCGATATCTATCCCCTGGTGTTTGAAAAAATTGGCGTCTTCAGCGGCGACAAAGGCCTGAATCAGTTGTCTCGGCATCCGTGAGACCGGCACGACAATGCGGCGCTCCTCGTAGAGTTCGGCAATCACCGTGCCGTCGTCGCTGAGGACGCGGGTGATGACTGGTGGCCGGTAGTCGGCAAGAGTGTCGACACGAGGCAGAGACTTGGCAACATAAAGGTAGGCGCCGAGCGGAACCAGAACGGCCAGCAGCAGGCCGAGCAGGCCGAGACCAAGGATTATCCGGGTCAGGACGGCGAGCAAGGATTTTTTCGGTTGGTTATTCTGTTTCGTCATAAACCCTCGGTAGAACCGGAAGCCGATCGTCTGCACCAGCTTCTTGTTGAAGAAGAACTTCTACCATAAGCCCCCGCTTTTCGGCAACTCTTTTGCCAGTTTAATCGATGTACACGCTATGCTATAGTCTACTGTCAATTGACAGAAATTTTGCTGATATTTAATCCAATGCGAATCTTCGCACAGTTAAAGTTCCGCTTATCAAGGAGCCAAATTTTGCCTGCCACGGATTTTCGGCGCAACAAAATAGTCGCCACAATCGGACCTGCGAGCTCCTCGCGGCAGATGCTGCTCGCACTGATGCAGGCCGGAGCAGATGTGTTTCGACTCAACTTTTCGCATGGCCAGCACGCAGAGCTTGCGGAAACCGTCGTAGCAATTCGCGAACTGTCGCGAAATCGACGTCGTGCGGTCGCCATCCTCGGCGACCTGCAGGGGCCGAAAATCAGGACCGGTATGATGCGGGGAGGTCGGATGACCCTGACCGCCGGGCAGACAGTCGTGATCACAACCGACGATGTCCCCGGTGAAAACGGTTTGATCCCGACCTCTTACCTGGCGCTGCCGCAGGATGTGAGCAGCGATGACCGGATTTTGCTTGATGATGGCCTGCTCGAGCTTCGGGTTGTCAAGGTTGAAGACGGCCGGGTACACTGTCTTGTGCTGGTCGGCGGTGAACTGAAAGACCGCAAGGGAATGAACCTGCCGGGGGTCAAGGTCTCCGCACCCGCCCTCACCGAAAAAGACCTGGCCGATCTTGACTTCAGCATCAGGCAGGAGCTTGATTACCTCGCACTCTCTTTCGTGCGTTCGGCAGCGGATGTCGTGCAGCTCAAGGAACGGCTCTTCGCACGTCATTCCTCGGTCAAGGTGATCGCCAAAATCGAAAAGCCGGAAGCCGTTGACAATTTCAGCGAAATCCTTGAAGCGGCCGATGGCATCATGGTGGCGCGCGGTGATCTGGGGGTGGAAATCCACCCGGAAAAAGTCCCGCTGATTCAGAAGCGGATCATCCGTGAATGCAACCTGGCCGGCAAGCCGGTCATCACGGCGACCCAGATGCTCGAAAGCATGGTGCACAGCCCACGGCCGACTCGCGCTGAAACCTCGGATGTGGCGAACGCCATCCTCGATGGGACCGATGCGGTCATGCTCTCGGCAGAAACCGCTACCGGCAAATATCCGGTGGAAGCGGTGGCGATGATGGTGCGGGTCGCCGAGGACGTTGCAAGCGACCCACAACTTCAGGAGCGGCTCTTCCATCCCCTTTCGGAACAGAGCGGCTATCGCCGCCTTCCCGAAGCGATCGGGCAGGCCGCCTGCCGGGTCGCTGAGAGTGTCGACGCCGCAGCGATCCTGGCCTTTACCCAGACCGGCAGCACTGCTGCACTGGTTGCCAAGTATAAGCCGCCGGTGCAGGTGTTTGCCGTCACCCCTTCTCATGTCGTGCGCCGCCGCATGGCGCTTTATGCCGGGGTCCGTTCGATCCGGGTGGATATCGAGGGAGATACCGAGGCGCAGATCTGTTCGGTGGAGGAGTCGGTGCTTGACGCCGGGGTCCTGCAAAAGGGCGACGTGGTGATTATCACCATGGGCAGCCCGGTCTCGGACCCGGGGACAACCAACCTGCTGAAGATTCACCGGCTGGGGACCGGGCCCTTTTTTGAGGTCCATTAAAAAGCGGAGGCTGGGGGCTAGGGACTGGGGGTTTGTATGAAGAAGAAAGCGGTGATTCTTTATAGCGGCGGGCTGGATTCGACGACCTGCATGGCGATCGCCAAGGCCGATGGTTTTGCGCCTTATGCGCTGAGTTTTGCCTACGGCCAGCGGCATTCTGTCGAGCTGGAAAAGGCGCGTGAATATGCACCCCGGATCGGTGCCGTGGCTCACCAAGTTGTCGAGATCGACCTGCGACAGTTCGGCGGCAGCGCCTTGACCGCTGACTTGGATGTGCCGAAAAACCGGTTGGCAGAGGGCGTCATCCCGATCACCTATGTGCCGGCCCGTAATACGATATTTCTCAGCTTCGCCCTCGGTTGGGCGGAAGTTCTCGGTGCCCACGATATCTATATCGGCGTTAATGCCCTCGATTATTCCGGCTATCCGGATTGCCGTCCGGAATTCATCAGTGCTTTTGAAAATCTGGCCAACCTGGCGACCAGAGCCGGGGTCGAAGGAAACAACCCCTACACGATCCATACGCCCCTGATCCAGCTCAGCAAGGCCGAAATTATTCGCACCGGGCTCGACCTAGATGTTGATTACAAGCTGACCCACTCCTGCTATGATCCGAACGCGGCCGGCGTCGCCTGCGGCCGGTGTGATTCCTGTCTCCTGCGCCT
>JBFLJZ010000272.1:0-10798 GCA_040882925.1 Desulfuromonadales bacterium | reverse complement strand
TGACTTGGTCAATGTCAAAAATGATCTGTTCCTGGTCGTAGCCGGGACGCTGGATGTTCACGGTCATCTGCCAGGCACCGGCCATGGTAAAGATCGCTGTGCCGCGATAGGCGCCATCCTTCCAGGTCGCGGCAGGATGGTTCGGTGGCATCGGCATCTCCGGCATGTCGAGGGCGATGCTCAATTTCGCGTCACTGATGGCAATCCCGGTGGCGCCTGCAATCATGATCGCGAATGGCGTTTCGGTCATCGTTTCCAGCGGCGCATCGGCAAACGTGACCACGACCTTGCCGGACTTGAAAGCCGGTTTCTCCAGACGGGTTTGCGCGGCAAAAAGTACGTCTGAACAGCTTATAAAGCATATGATCACAAGGATCATCAGGACAAAGCGGGCTGATCGGTTCATGGTTTCTCTCCTTGAGATGCACCCGGTTGCGATGGGCTGTCGTCATCATCGTCCAGCATGCGGTATTTGGGTCCTTCAACATCGTCGAAATCACCGCGTTTGACGGTCCAGATAAAGAACAGCCAGGCCGCAGTGCCGATGCAGAGGGAAAGAATAATCAGAATGATAATTGACTTAATCATTGGAAGATATTAATACCTTGTCGTCGGCTTGGCAACCTAAAAGGTGCGCCGTAACAGCCTGCCCAGGCGCAACGAATTGCTGACGACCAGAACCGAGCTGCCGGCCATGGCCGCGGCCGCCCAGACCGGGGCCAGTTTGCCGCTTGCGGCCAGCGGGATGGTGATGAGGTTGTAGGTAAAGGCCCAGAACAGGTTCTGCTTGATGACCTGCATGGCCTTGCGGGCGATAAAGATCGCTTCATAAAGCGATTCAAGATGAGGCCTGTTCAGGACCAGGTCAGAGGTTTCCAGGGCGATATCAGTCCCTCCGGCCATGGCGCAGCCGACATCTGCCATGGAGAGTGCGGGGGCATCGTTGATGCCGTCACCGACCATCATCACCAGATGACCTTGGTCCTGTCGGTTTTCAATCCAGGCGGTTTTGTCGGCGGGATTCATATTGGCATGGTACTCAGCAAGGGCCAGCATATCGCTGACCTGTCGGGCTGTTTCCGGGCGGTCACCAGTCAGAAGAACCGTTGCCATGCCAAGCTTTTTCAGCTTGCCAACGGTCTCTTCAGCCTCCTCGCGCAACAGGTCATTGAGCAGCAGCAGACCCTGCCAGTTGCCGTCAAGGGCCAGGTGAACCTCGGTCCTGATTCCGGAGTCAAGCGCGGGCACTTCGACGCCGTTGTCAGTGAGAAAGGCACGGCTGCCTGCCAGGACCTGCCCGTTGATCCCATTCATTTGCAAACCACGGCCCGGCACCGCAGTGACCGGCTTGTCCGGCGCCGGCATGATCCCTGCCGCCCTGGCCCTGGTCTGGACGGCGATGGCCAACGGATGATTCGATCCGCTTTCAACATGACTGGCAAGTTCCAGCAGTGCCGTCTCGGTCTGTCCCGGTGCCGGGATGATCTGCTCAACGGTTGGCTGGCCGTGAGTCAGAGTCCCGGTTTTGTCAAATGCAATCAAATCAACGCGTGCGGTTGTTTCGAGTATGTCGCCGCCGCGGAACAGAATCCCCTTGCCCGCCGCGCTGCCGGATGCGGCCAGAACGGCTGTCGGTGTCGCCAGGCCAAGAGCACATGGACAGGCAACGATCAGCACCGAGACGGCATGCAACAGTGCCTCGGCGTGTGATGCCTCACTGAACCACCAGAATGCCCAGGTGCCCGCGGCGATGATGGTGACCAGTGGCACGAATATCGTCGCCACACGGTCCGCCATCGACTGGATGGGTGCCTTGCGATCCTGAGCCTCTTCAACCAGACGAGCCATGCGGGCAATAAAAGATTCGGCGGCAACCCGCGTTACCTCTAGTCTGATCGAGGTGGAGAGGTTCAGACTGCCCGCTGCAACCCGGTCGCCGTTTTGACGCAACGCCGGCATCGGCTCGCCGGTGATCGTCGCTTCATCGACTTCTGTGACACCATCGAGAATCTGGCCATCGACCGGAATGCGTTCGCCCGGACGGACCAGGATGATGTCGCCCGGAGTCAGGCTGGCACTGGAAACCACCTGGGTTTCGTCGCCGACGACCCGGTTTGCCGAGTCAGGAGCAAGCTGCAAAAGCTTGTCGATTCCCGAGATGGAGCGGTTGCGGGCGGCACTTTCGAAGAGCCTGCCGAGCAGGATCAGGGTGATGATCATGGCGGCCGTGTCAAAGTAGACCTCGCCGCCCTTGATCATGGCAGCAATGCTGTAGCCGTATGCCGTACATACGCCCAGGCAGATCAACAAATCCATGCTCGCTGACCGGTTTCTCAGGCTGCGCCAGGCGCCGGCCAGAAACGGCCAGCCGGCATAGAAGACCACCGGGGTTGCAACGGCTGCAGCAAGATATTGGATCAACCGGCGAATGTCCGGGTCGATGCCGTGAAAGTAGCCGCCATAGAGCGCGAAGGAGAAGCCCATCAGCTGCATGGAGAGAAAGGCGGCAGTACCGAACCGGATCAGTAACGAACGCTGTTCGCGTGCCGCGGCCTGCTGCGCGGCACCGGGTGAAAATGGATGAGGGAGGTAGCCGAGCCGGCTGATTGAGGCAAGAACCCTGGCCGGAGTCGTTTCTTGAGGGTTGAAACGGACCACGGCCCGATGGGTGCCGTAGTTGATGCGCATAGTCGTGATCCCGCGCTCTCTGACCAGTAGCTTTTCCAGCAGCCAGACGCAAGAGGCACAACGGATGCCTTCGATGAGCAGGGGTATCTCGGCCACCGTCTCATCCCGACGGATGACGTGTGCGGCCAGGCTGGCATCGTCGTACTCGGCGTCAAAAGCGCCGCTGGCCACGCCCTGTTGATCCCAGCTGCGGTTGCGGTAGAAGCTGTCCAGTCCGGCGCCGCTAATGATCCGATAGACGCCCTGGCAGCCACGGCAGCAAAAATGCAGTTCCTTGCCGTCGATCTGATCGACAACCAGGTCGGCCGGAGGAATCGGCAGGTTGCAATGGACGCAGGTATCGGGTGATGCCATGGTTTCAGAGATTGAGCAACAGCTGCCGGTTGAGACGGGCGCCGTTGCGTTCAAACTCGACACGCGCAGCCATCTCCCCGGTCATGCTGTCTGAAAGGTTAAACTGGTATGTCCCCGCGCTGACTTCCTTTAGAGGAAAGAGCATGCTTTCACCCCGGGTTCGCATGTAGATGGAAATAACCCCTTTTGCCGAACTGACCGGTTGTCCATCCTTGTCGCTCAGATGCAACTGCAGAGTGCGTCCCGAAAGTTGCGTTTCGACGTGCCAGCCAAGTGTGGCCGCAGCTCTTTTTTCCAGTATGGTGGAGGTGTACCTTAGCCCCTTGCTATAGTAGTCGGCGTCCGTCACCTGCGGCCCGGAATCGGACGCGCGCGTGGCCGACCAGGCCAGAAAGCAGATGAAGCTGCCAATCATCAGCAAGACAAAGACCGGATATATGTTGGTTTTTTTCATCAGCAGAGTTTAAACCCGTGACTTAATCGATATATGCCCTGGCGTTGGCCAGTTCAATGCCTGTTTGGTCCAGCAGAATAAAGTCTACCTCTAACATCGCATCAGGGACAGGTGTAATCAGCACGAAGTTGATGCGGAGATTCCCTCCTGCATCCAGGGCGACCCCGCTGATCTGTCCCTTCAGTTTCAACGGGCTGGAGTCGGCAGTTTGACGGGCAATGATATCGTAGGTGGCGCTTTTATTGCTCCGGTTATTGACCCAGGCGTTAAAAAAGGTTGCCCGGTTGCCATCCTTCAGGATTCGGTTGTCCACTGTGTGTGACACGGAAATTTTCAATGAAGCCTCCGGCTTCTGGTATACGGCAAAGACTAGGATCACACAGAGGGCCAGCGTGGCCAGCGAGAGCAACAGGGTCTTCACGTTGAACAGGGCCTTGTAGCTCTGGCCAACCGTGCCGAAAGAGTAGCTGATCAGCCCCGGTTGATTCCGTTTGGCCATGACCTGGCGGCAGGCATCGAGACAACGTCCGCAGTTGATGCACTCTACCTGGTAGCCGCGCCGGATGTCGATTTTCATTGGACAGACCCGGATACAGGAAATGCATTCTATGCAGCGGACCAGCTCGGATTCAGGAAGATGCAGAGCGAGCGTCGTTTCATCGGCCAGGGTTGTCTGGAATCGGCCATAGGGGCAGAAGTCGCTGCACATCAGGCGACGAATCAATGCCAGGTCCAGATAAATGGTCATCGCAACCAGTACCAGGCAGGTCCAGGTCGCATAGTGCATCTGTCCGGAGACCAGCTTGATGAAAAAAGTCTGTGGCTCGATGAAATACCAGAGCAAATTCGCCGAAACCAGCAAGGCCAGAATGAGATAAAAGCAGTGTAATACGATCTTTATAATAATGCTGTGGTTGTCTCCGGACTTGCCTCCCAGCTTTTGGGCGAACCATTCTGCAATGTCGGTCAAGGTCGTCTGAGGGCAGAGCCAGCCACACCACACCCGTCCGAGTACCATGGTGACCAGGAGGAAGCCGAGGGTCAGCAGAAGGCTGAAAAGCAGGACCAGGTAGAGCTCCTCGATGCGCAGGGTCTGGCCAAAAAAGTACAGGGTTAGCTCAGGGATATCGACACGCAGTATACTGTCGCCCTTGATACGAAGCCACGGAAGCAATAACAGCAACAGGGTCGCTCCCCACTGGCAGCGGCGTCGCCAGGGAGAGAGGAGGGCGGGAGCCCTTGTCGGGCAGGATGTCTCTGACATGCAAAAAGTGAGGAGACAGGCAATTAACCCCTGTCTCCTGATAACTCTAGAGGCTCAGAATAAAGTCAGTCAGGGTCTTGATCTCTTCGCCGGAAAGGTTTTTCTCGAAGGCCGGCATGTTCCCCGGTCTGCCAAGAGAAATACTTTCTTCCACCGCCACACTGCTCTTGCCGTACTTGTACTCACCTGACAGGTCCGGACCGAAGCCGCCTTTGCCGTCTGCACCATGGCAGCTGGCGCAGTGTCTGGCGTACAATTCCTGCCCGCCGGCAACTGCCGCCGGGGCCTCAGCGGCGGGTGGTGCCGGAGTTGTTTCAGGAGTTGCCGCGGCCTGTTGCTGTGCCGGTTCTTCCCCCTTATGGGCGGCCATCTTCTCCTGGAATTCGGCATCAGAACTCCAGCCGGACAGGAGATAAAATGACATGAAAGCCACACCCCAGATGATCAGGCCGTAAAAAAGGATGTTGAAGTAGACTGGTGGGGCCTTTTCGCGGTCTTCGACGATGCCGTCCGCGTGTTCTTCGTTGTGAGGGTCAGTTGTGCTCATGTGAATATCCTTTTGGCAAAAGTCAATCCGTTTCGGCTCGACCAGTGTTAATCGTCATCCATCATCCGGTACTTGGCCGCTTCACCTTGGTCCTTACGTTTCTTGCTGTAAGTGCGGGCCACGATCATGACAAAGATCACGAACAGGCCGAAAGTGACACCCAGATAGACGATAGAAGCCAGGTCCATGATGATCTTATTTGCCCTCGGCCTTGTAGGTCCGGATATAGTTGGTCAGCTTCCAGACTTTATCAGTCCCCAGGCTCGAGAAGCTCGGCATTCCTGAATCGGTAATTCCTGTGTAAATGAGTTCGAATAGAATCTCGTCATCATAATCGGCACCGACCAGTTCAGGGCCGATCTCGCCTTCCATTTGAGCCCCGTGGCAGGCGGCGCAATTTTCCGAGTACAGGGAGGCCCAGCTGGAAATCGTTGCCTGGTCGACCCCGCTGTACGGATTCACCAGGTCACCGACAATAGTGGTTGCAACGGAATCACGCCAGGGGATATCCGAGCCGAGTTTTTGCATGTAGGCGACGATGGCGTCCATCTCGTTTTTGCCGTCAAGGCTTTTGATCTCTTCAGCGGTGTAGGGGAAGCCAAGTGTCTCCATCTTGCGCTGGATCATCTGCGGATCGAGCTGGTTTTCGGAGAGCCATCCGTAGTCCGGCATATTGGTTTTCGGGACCATTGAGCGCGGCGAGTCCATGTGCTTGTAATGCCATGAATCCGGATACTTGCCGCCCAGGCGAGCCAGGTCCGGACCGGTCCGCTTCGATCCCCAGAGGAAGGGACGATCATAAACGAATTCGCCGGACTTGGAGTACTCGCCGTAACGCAGAACATCGGAAACCAGGGGCCGGACCGTCTGCGAATGGCAGTTGTTGCAGCCTTCACGGATGTAGACGTCGCGGCCTTCCTGTTGCAGGGCCGTGTAAGGCTTGACCCCTTCGATCCTGTCTGCTTCGGTATTTACCCAGGCAAACGGCAGGACCATGGTGATAATGGTGCCGACCAGGATGGCCGCTGTTGCCATTACGAGCAGGAGGACAGGTTTCTTTTCCCACATGATCAGGCCCTCCCTTCTGCAACCGCTGTCTGCGGAGTCGTTGTTTTACCTTTGGTTGCCGTCATATACAGGTTGTAGATAAAGATGATCAGTCCGAGCAGGTAGACGAGACCGCCGAATGCCCGTGCCCACCAGTAGGGGTACATCTCAACCATGGTTTCCATGAAGGTGTAGGTCAGACTGCCGTCGGGGTTCATGGCATTCCACATTCCGGCCTGCAGGACGCCGGCGACCCACAGGGAGATGGACCAGATCAGCTGGCCGATCAGGATCAGCCAGAACTGCAGGTTGGCCAGGGGGATACTGTAGACCTCCCTGCCATAAATACGCGGGACCAGGAAATAGATACTGGCAAAAGAAATCATCGACACCCAGCCCATGGTGCCCATGTGGATGTGTGCCGGGACCCAGTCGGTGTAGTGAATGAAGGCCGAGAAGGTCCTGATCGCCTGCATAGGCCCCTGCAGGGTCTGCAGACCGTAGAAGGTGATACCGAGGATCAGGAATTTGACCAGGTAGTTCTCGCGCATCTGGTGCCATTGCCCGTTCATCGAAAGGTAGCCGTTGAAGACGCTGCCCCATGAGGGTGCGATCAGCATGACCGAGAAGCCCATGGCCAGGGTCTGAATCCAGTCGGGGACCGGGGTCCAGAGCAGGTGATGCGCTCCGGTCCAGAGATACATGAAGATCAGGGACCAGAAAGCGACGATCGACAGGCGATGGCTGTAGATCGGTACGCCGGTCGATTTTGGCAGAAAGTAGTAAAACATCGCCAGGGGCGGAGCAGTCAGTGCCATGGCTACGGCATTGTGACCGAACCACCAGTGGACGTTGGCGTCGTTGGTGCCGGCGTAGGCCGAATACGATTTGAACAAGGAGACGGGGACTGCTGCAGAGTTGGTGACAAATAGTATCGCTACGCCGATGATCGCTGCCATCATGTACCAGAGCGAGATGTACATCTGCTCGTCTTTGCGCTTAAAGATGGTCATGATGATGTTGATGGCGAAGGCGACCCAGAGGATGATGATCATGAGATCGATCGGCCACTCCATCTCGTGGTATTCCTTGGAGGTGGTGTACCCCATCAGCAGCGTCACAGCCGAGGCAATGATGGTGGCGTTGAAGAACCAGAGCTGGAACTTTGCCAGTTTGTCGCTCCAGAGAGGGACCTTGCAGAGACGCTGCACTATGTAGAAGAAGGTCGCGAAAATGACCCCGACTCCCCAACCATAGATCCCGGCATTGGTATGAATCGGGCGCAAGCGGCCGAAGGTCAGGTATGGCGGGAAATTGAGATCAGGGTCGATCATCTGGAAGGAGACGATAACCCCTACCAGTACTGCGACCAGCCCCCAGACCACGCTCCACGTGACATAACTGCGCACAATGGCGTAGTTGTAATTCTGGCTCTCCATAGCACCTCCCGAATGCATCATAAGATTTGTCCCAAAGTGTAAGACCGGGCATAAGATTGTCAAGAGTTAATTAAACAAGACAAAAACGGTAATATTTATACGCAAGCAAAAGGTTTAAGTCAATACCTGTGTGAAATTTAAAGTTTTGTTTGTGACTACCGGCGTCCGGTTCTGCATACGGGTCGCCAGATGGCATTGTCAAGAGGGGGCCTTTCGAGACGCGGTATCTTGCGAAGCCGCCTGGATGAAGCTGCTGCTCTGTACCGATGGTATCGTTGCCCACATGGCCGAAGGCTCACAGGATGATGCCCCTGCCGGCTTCAGCAAAAAAGCTTTGACATGTTTCGTCAGGATTCATTAGGATAGGCGGAAATTTCCCACCCCCCGGATTCCCGTAATTATGGATTTTGTCCTTAAATTGCTGAATGACGATATTCGTCGCGTCGAGGCGCAGTTTCGCGAGGATCTGACCTCGCGTGTCCCGCTGATTCGCAAGGTCGGCGAATACGTGCTTGCCAGCGGCGGCAAGCGCGTGCGACCGATGCTGCTGCTGCTCAGTGCACAACTGTCCGGATACCAGGGCAATGCGCATATCGGTTTGGCCAGCGTCGTCGAGTTTATTCACACTGCGACCCTGCTGCATGATGACGTGGTTGACAGTGCCGTGTTGCGCCGTGGGCAGGATTCCGCGAACGCCGTCTGGGGCAACGAAGCCAGCGTCCTGGTCGGAGATTTCCTCTTTGCCAAGTCTTTCACGATTATGGTGCGGGAGGGAAACCTTGATATCCTGCGGACCCTTTCTGACGCGACCACACAGATGGCCGAAGGCGAGGTACTGCAACTGATCAGCACCAGCGATGTCGAACTTGACGAAGAGCACTATATCGAAGTCGTACGCAACAAGACGGCTGTGCTGCTTTCCGCAGCGAGCCGCAGCGGAGCCATCCTGGGGGGATGTTCTGCCGAGGAAGAGGAAGCCCTGGCCGCCTATGGCATGGATCTCGGCATTGCTTTCCAGTTTATGGACGATGCCCTCGATTATATTGCCGACCAGGCCGAGTTCGGCAAGGAGTGTGGTCACGACCTGCTGGAGGGCAAGGTCACTTTGCCGCTTATCCATACATTGAATAACTGCACCAGCGAGGAGCGGCAAAAGGTTGCCGCGATCGTCGAGCAGGAAGTCCTGCCGGACGAGGATCTGCAATATGTTGTCGGCCTGATTCACTGTTACGATGGTATCGGTTATACTCGCGAGCGCGCAAAAACCTATATCGAATCGGCCAAAAGACACCTGTCGGGTTTTTCAGATTGTCCGGCCAAAGAAGCCATGCTCAGGCTTGCGGATTACATCATCAGCCGCAATCACTAGCGTTTTCCGTCATATTCCGGTACAACCCCCCGCGTTATAACGGTTTTCTCCCCGGCATTATTGCGTAAATCGCGTTATTACGCTATTTCCCGTTTGGCCCGAAGATTGCTCTTGTCCCTTGTGTACTTATGTCAAACTTTTTTGTATGAGATTCGGGCAACTATGGATGACGTTCAGCTGGTTCATCAATTAACCTGCGATTTTGAGGGACTGGAGTACCTGATAGAAGTGTTCAGCCGTCCGGATGGCAGCCATTTTGCGCGCACGAAGTTCAGTCCGCAGGATGTGATTATCAGCGACGGGTTCAGTTTTGAGGAAGCATTACTCAGACACCGGGACCTGCTGCCGCTTGCGATTCGTTCGCGAAAGATGTCCCTTTCATCGCGCCTGACGAATTAAGCCAATCGAGGCCATACCCGGTTGCCCTTTGCTGTGTGTCTCACGCAGAACTGCGTACTTCTCCCGTCTTTCTCATCAGTCCTGCAAATTGAATTATTATTGGTTGCTTGCCGGAATGCCGGTTGCCGCTGGTTTAACCGTCTGCTATTGAGTTTGACTTCGGATGACTGAAATTGGTCCCGCAACTTGGCTGGCAAAAGACAGACCGGCGCCGTGTTTTGACCTCGGCATTCGATTCCTGTAGATTATTCATAGAGCGTCCTGCTTGAATGCAGAGTCAAGGCCCTCAGAGTTCTTGCCCGACCACAGGCTATCATTTAACTTGTGGATCGGCTGATCTGTTTCAACGGTTTTGTACGCGCAGCGTATCGCTGGAGGTCGAGTGCCTGAGCGGTCTTTTCGACCGGGGAACCACTATGCAACTCTTTCAATGGGATCAGGCTTTTGCAACCGGAAGTCCGGTCGTTGACAGGCAACATCAGTACCTGGTTGGAATCATCAATCAGTTTGGCATGTTACTCACGCGCGAGGCTTCCGATACGAAAGAAATCGACAAAGTTTGCACCAAGCTGATGGAGTACACAAACTATCATTTCGTTGAAGAGGAACAGTTGATGGCTTCGGTCGGCCTTGACCAAAGGCATATCGCTCAGCATCGCCAGCAGCACAACGACCTGATCAATGAAATAGAGCCATTACGCAATTTGCTTGTTAAAGGCGATATGGTCGCCGGCAAACATCTCTTCGAGTTCCTCATCAACTGGCTGGTTTTCCACATCCTGGGCACCGATATGCTGATGTCGAAGCAGATTGACGACATCCAGCGCGGCATGACGGCCGCAGAAGCGTACTCCTTCGAGGAAGAAAATAATCAGAAAAGCAAAAGCGTCCTGTTGTCGGCAGTCAAAAAACTTCTCTACCAGTTGTCGACGCGCAACAAGGAACTGGTCGTACTCAACCAGACCCTGGAGAAAAAAATTCAGGATCGAACCAGAGAATTGTCCAAGGCCAATGAGAGGCTGACCGAGCTGGCTAGCACCGATGACTTGACAGGAGTTTTGAACCGCCGGGCCTTCATTGACCGAGCAAATGGCGCATTCGAGTTGGCCAGGCGTTATCAGCGGCCATTATCAATGCTTATGATCGATGTGGATCATTTCAAACGCGTCAACGACACCTTTGGGCATCAAGCCGGAGATCACGTCCTGGTCCGCCTGTGTGAGCTGATCAATAAAAG
>JBFLJZ010000043.1:0-4159 GCA_040882925.1 Desulfuromonadales bacterium | reverse complement strand
TCGACTCGATCATCGCCCGGAATTGGAATGTGTTCGGCAATGCCTTGCGACACGTGATCATGCCTGCGCTCATCCTCGCCAGTGGTTCGATGGCATTCATCAGCCGCATGACCCGCAGCTTCATGCTCGAGCAACTCAACCAGGAATATGTCATCACTGCACGGGTGAAAGGACTCTCCAGAATGCAGGTGATATATCACGCCTTTCGCAACATCAAGGTCCAGCTATTGACGATCATCATCCTGTCCTACGGTGGGCTGCTCGATGGCGCGGTACTGACGGAGACCGTCTTCGCCTGGCCCGGATTCGGCCAGTACCTGACCGCCGGTTTGATGAACAATGACATGAACGCCGTGCTGGCCTGCGTGTTGTTGGTGGGCGTCATTTTCGTCTCCCTGAATCTTTTCGCCGACGCACTCTACCGAGTGCTCGACCCGCGGACGCGCTGATGGAAAATGTCAAAGAGAGAACGGGCCTTGTTGCCTGGCTCACGACACATTCCGTGAGCTCACCGTTCCAGGCCTGGTCGCAACAGGTCTACTTCGGCTGCAAGGAGTTTGTCAGACAACCGCTGGCGATGTTCGGCTTTATCGTCATTGCATTCCTGCTTGCCGTCGCTTTGGCCGCACCACTTTTGGCACCCTACGACCCGCTCCAGCAGGATCTGGCCAACCGGCTTCTCCCTCCTGGCGGAGATCACCTTTTGGGCACCGACGAACTCGGGCGCGATCTGCTCTCCCGGATCATCTACGGCTCTCGCATCTCGCTCTACATCATCATGCTGGTCACCATTATTTTAGCTCCCATCGGGTTGACGATCGGCGTCGTCGCGGGCTATTTCGGCGGCAAGACCGACACCGTCCTGATGCGCATTACCGATGTCTTTCTGGCCTTCCCCGGGCTGGTGCTGGCGTTGGCTTTTGTCGCGACCCTGGGACCCAGCCTTGATAATGCGATCATCGCCATCGCCCTGACCGGGTGGCCAGGCCTAGCGCGCCTGGCCCGTGCCGAGACGCTGGTTTTTCGCTCGCATGATTACATCTCGGTGGTGCGCCTGCAGGGGGGATCGCACGCGCGGGTGATTTTCCTCAACCTGATGCCGCTCTGCCTGCCCTCGGTGATCGTGCGGATAACGCTCAGCATGTCGTCGATATTGCTGACCGCTGCGGGACTCGGCTTCCTCGGCCTGGGAGCCCAACCACCGATACCTGAATGGGGCGCAATGCTTTCTACGGGGAGGCGTTTTATGCTGGACCATTGGTGGCTGGTAACGATGCCGGGCTGCACAATTTTGATCGTGAGCCTTGCCTTCAACCTTCTAGGCGATGGCCTGCGAGACATCCTGGATCCGAGGAGCGAACAGAAATGAGTACGCCTTCGCCTGCAAGCACTACGGATAAATCGATCCTCGACGTGCGCAACCTGCGCGTAAGCTACCAATCACAGCGTGGCCGCATCAATGCCCTACAGAACGTTTCCTTTACGCTCGGCTGTGAAAAAGTCGGTATTGTCGGCGAGTCGGGATCCGGCAAATCGACATTGGGGCGCGCAATCATGGGAGTCTTGCCCGAATCGGCCCATACCGAGGGGCAGATACTGTTCAACGACGAGAATCTGCTGACCCTGCCGGAGCGCAGGATGAGAGAAATCCGTGGTGGAGATATCTCGATGATCCTCCAGGACCCCAAGTTCTCACTCAACCCGGTCATGCGTGTGGGCGAACAGATCTCCGAAGCGTTCCTGGCTCATTCACACGGTGACAAGGCTCTTGCCAAGCAGCAATCCCTTGAATTGATGGAGTCGGTAAGAATAAGAAACCCCGGCAGGGTTTATAAGCTATACCCCCACGAGATCTCCGGCGGCATGGGCCAGCGCATCATGATCGCGATGATGCTTGTGGCCGGCCCCACACTGGTCATCGCCGATGAGCCTACCTCGGCCCTCGACGTCACGGTGAGGATGGAGGTTCTCTCGGTCCTCGATGAGATGGTGTCCCGCCGTCACGTCGGTCTTCTCTTCATAAGCCACGACCTGAACCTGGTGGCAAAATTTTGCGACCGTGTGCTGATCATGTACGCCGGCTGCATCGTGGATGCCTGTCGAAGCTCTGAGCTGTCAAACTCGCAACATCCTTACACCCAAGGACTGTTTGCTTCACTGCCCAAGTTTGACCAACCGCAAAAGAGGCTGGCTGTACTCCAGCGTTGTGAAACCTGGTTGGAACACGAGGAGCCCACGTAATGGCGGCGATCCAGGTACACAACCTGCGGATGGTTTTTCACGACCTCAGCGGTGAACATGTTGCTGTTGATAATGTCTCTTTTGCTGTTCAAAAGGGGGAAATCTTCGGCCTAATGGGCGAGTCCGGGTGCGGCAAGACCACCATTCTGCGCTGCATCTGCGGGTTGCTCGACAGTTGGACCGGTGAGATCAAGCTGGAAGGCTCCCTCATAAAAAAGCACCGGACCAAAGATCAGCGCCGCAGGGTTCAGGTCGTCTTCCAGGATCCCTTCGGCTCGCTCCATCCCCGACGTACCGTTTATAACGCCCTGCGGGAGCCATTACGGATACACAAGATGGGAGACGAGCGCAACCGTATCGAGATGGCGATGGCTGACGTGGGGCTGACAAAAGAGCTCCTTTACCGTTATCCCCATCAACTCTCCGGTGGACAGCGTCAGCGAGTCTCAATCGCCCGTGCGCTATTGCTCGAACCCGAGATTCTCTTGCTCGACGAGCCCACCTCGGCGTTGGACGTCTCGGTCCAGGCCGAGATATTGAACCTGCTGTGTGATCTTCGGGAGAAACGCGACTTGAGTTACCTGCTGGTGAGCCACGACCTTGCCGTGATCGCTCACATGTGCAGTCGGGTTGCGGTGATGTGCGAAGGCAAGCTACTGGAGTGCCTGAGTGTTGAAGACCTGAGACATCACCGATCTACCCATCCCTATACCGAGCAACTGCTGAAGGCCAGCATGCTTGAGCCGATCGCCGCCGATCCTGTGCTTTCAGGCCGAGGGATAGAAAACCACCCTTCAAGTGACGATTTTCGGTAGACGCTGGAGGCCGCTGTAATGAAAAACCTGTTGTTGCGCTGGCTGAAAATCTATGAAGACGAGGCGCGCCTGTTCATCTGGTCTGCTTTCCTGTTGTTTTTCATCAACGTCGCCCAGAGCCTGCTCAACAACTACGCCGAGACGGCCTTTCTTAAGCGTTTCGGGGTTGAATATCTGCCGCTCATGACGGCGATCAACGCCATCGTCACCTTCGTTCTGCTCAGTGGCTTCGGCGGCAAGCTGTCACGCATTCGCAGCGACAGGGTGGTGGCCGGCTCGCTGGTCGTGAGTGCCGGGCTCATCGGGGCGATGCGGTTTATCGTGCCTTTTGAAATCAGCCTGATCTATCCGCTCCTGTATATCCTCAAGACCCAGTTCGTGGTGCTGATGGCTTTCGTTTTCTGGAATCTGGCCAATGATCTGTTCAGCACCCGCCAATCCAAACGGCTTTTTCCGCTGATCACGACCGGCGGCATCCTCGGTGCCATTCTGGGCAGCTTTGCCACCCCGTTGGTAATCAGCTTCACCGCGGCAGACAACCTGCTGCTGATCATCCCTGTGCTTGCCATCCTCGGCGCTTTATGCACATTGAAGCTGACCAAGGCTTTTCCCGGCACCCTGCTACAGGAAGAGCCGGCAACGGTCGGAGAAAAGTCAACCATGCTGGATGAACTGCGCCAGGTTGGCCCGATGATCAAAACTTCAACCCTTGCCCAGGTGCTCCTGGTGCTGACCCTGATACCGAATATCGTTATTCCGATCATAAACTACCAGTTCAACTTCGTGGTCGATCAGACATTCGCGACCGAGAAGGGGATGATCAGTTTCTTCAGTTATTTTCGTGGCGCGCAGAATACGATCTCTCTGCTCATCAGCCTGTTTGTCGGCCGCATCTACGGTCGGTTCGGTCTGCCGGTGGCTTTGATGTTCCATCCGGCGAACTACCTGATTGCTTTTGCCGCTTATATGTTCCAATTCAACATCTTTTCCGCTGTTTATGCCGACACCTCGGTGAATGTGCTGCGCAAGACGATCAACGCCCCGGCGAACAACGCGCTTTACGGGCTGCTGCTGCCGAAAGACCGGGCCGTTTTACGCTCCTT
>JBFLJZ010000042.1:0-10411 GCA_040882925.1 Desulfuromonadales bacterium | reverse complement strand
CTTATCAGTCATCGCATCCAGTTCCACTTCGGTCCCCGCGGCACACCATTCCTGCTTCTGGCACTGGTCGTCGCCGGGTACGCCGGTCTGGCTTTGAGTCAAGTCATTTGGAGCTTTGCATTTTACTTTCTTCTGACCGTCATGCGCGGCATCCAGGGGCCGTTTCTGCGCCTGGCACTGCAGAAACAGAGCAACCGGCACGAACGGGCCAGTATCCTGTCACTGAAATCGCTGGTTTTCCGTCTCGGGTTCGTTATTTCGGGTCCAATGGTCGGCGCTCTTGCCGATTACTCCGGCTTGAGTCTCTCTTTCCTGGTCCTGGGGATCATCCAGTTTGTCCTGATTGCCCTGGCGATAAGGCCATTCCTTAAATATTCTGCAGTGTTTCTGGAATCTTCGTGATTGAATCGGGACTTCAGGATAGATCATTCAGAACAGGGCTTGGATGAGATTTCGACATCACATAGTTTATACGACTGGATACCGACGTCTAATCCTACCAAAAATTTTAGAGTTTTTGCATGATCATTTTCGTCACGGTGTATAATTTTAAAAATCACCTTTTGGAAACAAGATGTTTATTCTTAATAAAAGAAAATTTTTCATCTACCTGCTGGTCGTCTGCTTGATAATTTTGCCAGGATGTGCCGCGAAAGGGGATTCAGCCTCCGAAATCAATGTTGGCCTCCACATTGACGCAGTCCTTGAATTTGTCGTCGAATACCCGCTGCGATGGAAAAAGGATCGCCGCCTGGCATATGGCCGCAATGAAGGCGAAATCCGCTGGAGTCATCCAGAGCAGGCCGGGACCTTGTTACAGGTCACATCACATTTCCGTGAACATCAGACGGATGAACCGGAACTTGACCTGGTCCTGAAAGAGCGCCCGAACCTGAATGATGCCATGCGGGAGCAAGTCGAACTACCGGCCGGACAGGCCTGGCATGTCAGCAGCCAGACAGCACAACAAAAGGTTGAGCTCTATCTGCTCCTGAAGCCTAACCGCGTCTACTCACTCGTTCTGAAAACAGCACCGGAAAATTTTGCTGACCACGACATCCTTCTGGCAAAAATCGTCCACTCTTTCCAGGTATTGACGCAATAAAAAGCTTGTCACCCCTGTGAATAAAAAGTATGCATCCATTTGCTTTAATCGATAAGTATTACTCGGGGCACGACAGGGCAAAGAGCATCCTGATGGCACACAGCCAGCGGGTTGCCGAGCTTGCACTCAGGGTCGTCGGGCGAGTCGAGACAATCGAGCAGGTCGACAAGGATTTCGTCGAACAGGCTGCGCTGCTGCATGATATCGGCATGCTGTTTACCGACACCCCGAAACTGGAATGCCACGGCGAGAGGCCCTATATCGCCCATGGCATAATCGGTGCTGAAATCCTTCGCCAGGAAGGGTTGCCACGCCACGCGCTGGTTTGCGAAAGACATATTGGTGTCGGGCTGAGTATTCAAGACATCACCGGCCAAAACCTGCCGCTGCCATTGCGGCAGATGCAACCAGAAACAATCGAAGAAAAAATCATCGCTTATGCCGACCTCTTTTATTCCAAAACCAAGCAGGGTATACGAACCGCGACGATGGTCCGTACAGCATTGACCAGGCATGGACACCATAAAGTCAGGATCTTTGATGAGTGGCACAGACGCTTCAGCCCAGAGCCTTGACTAAGGCCGGATCATTCAAGGAGAACCACTTGGAACAATGGCTGCTGGAAACATTTAATCAACTGCCCGGCGGTATGATCTTTATCTTGGCTGTGTTCGTTGTCGCGTTTCTCGAAGCGCTGGTCGGCATAGGCCTGATTATGCCCGGCTCTGTGCTGACCGTGTTCAGCGGCTGGCTGGCCTTTCACGGCAAGGCCTCGATCAGCGTCATCATGGCTGCAGCGGCGCTGGGCGCTCTACTTGGGGACCTGATCAGCTACTGGCTGGGTGCCCATTTCGGTGCCCACCTATGGAATTCACGGCTGCTGAAAAAACATGAGGGGCTGTTGCGACTGGCGGAACTTTTCTTTTTCGAACATGGCGGCAAGAGTGTCTTGCTGGGACGTTTTCTCGGGCCGATTCGCGGTCTGGTGCCGTTTGTCGCCGGGGCCAGCCAAATGCGTCCCGCAGTATTTGCCTCATATGCCATCATCAGCGGCGTCCTCTGGGGAATCAGCTACCCGGGGATCGGCTACCTGGGAGGCACCAGTTGGCAACAGGCCGAAACCCTGGCAGGGCGCCTGGTGCTGTTGATTACATTGATATTAATCGTCTTCCTGGTGGTTGCCTGGCTGCGGCACAAATTCCTGCCGCGTCGCGATGTCCGTCATGCCAAACAAAATCACAGCGACCCATTACTGTGATCCTTGTCGAAATCGGCCTTTTCCGTTACGATACCATGCACATGGCTTCAATTGATATTCTAGCGTCATCCGTTTTGGCGACTAAGACACTTCGTCCAAGGTAACTTGTTGAGCGATGACAGCTTGGTGTCTTGGTGCCTCGGAGGCAGTTTTTTTGTCGACGAACAATCAATGAAAAACTACTTGTCTGACACCGGCTGGCTCGAATTCGAAAAAAATCACGTCTGGCACCCTTATGCACCACTCGAAGGGGCGATGCCACCCTACCCGGTGAAAAGTGCTCAAGGGGTTCATCTGACTCTCCTGAACGGGCGCAAACTGATCGACGGCATGTCGTCCTGGTGGTCGGCCATCCATGGTTACAACCACCCGGTTCTTAATCGGGCCGCCAAGTCACAGCTCGACAGCATGTCTCACGTCATGTTCGGCGGTCTGACTCATCGCCCTGCCGCAGAACTGGCGGCACGTCTTGTCAGCCTGACTCCCGCACCACTCGAAAAGCTGTTCCTGTGTGACTCCGGATCCGTAAGCGTCGAGGTTGCCATGAAGATGGCGGTCCAGTACTGGGCCGCCAAGCGGCGCCCGGGCAAGCAGAAGATGCTGACGGTCCGGCGCGGCTACCACGGTGACACGGCCGGCGCCATGGCGGTCTGCGATCCCGATACGGGCATGCATCATCTTTTCACGCAGAGTCTGGCCAAGCAGTTCTTCGCCGAGGCACCGGCGGTCACAAAGGATGCGGACTGGCAGGACAGCGACATCACCAGCTTCCGCAGCCTGATCGAGTCTCATCATGATGAGATCGCCGCGGTCATCCTGGAGCCGATCGTCCAGGGAGCCGGAGGCATGCGCTTTTATGCCCCGGAATACCTCCGCCAGGTCCGGGCGTTGTGTGATGAGTCGCAGGTGCTGCTGATCGCCGATGAAATTGCCACCGGCTTTGGCCGCACCGGCAAGTTGTTTGCCTGTGAGCATGCCGGCATATCTCCCGACATCATCTGCCTGGGCAAAGCGATCACCGGCGGCTACATGAGCCTCGCCGCCGTTTTGACCACGGCGGAAATCAGCGCAACGATCTCAACGAACGCACCCCGGGCATTCATGCACGGACCGACATTCATGGCCAACCCGCTGGCCTGCAGCATCGCCAACGCCAGCATCGACCTGTTGCTCGGCAGTCCGTGGCAGGAACGAGTGAGTGCAATGGCTGAGATCTTTGCCAAACGGCTGCTGCCCTGCCGGCAATGGGACGGAGTCGCCGACGCCCGTTGCCTCGGCGGCATAGGCGTCCTGGAGCTTAAGAAATCGGTCAATATGCCCTCAATCACCAGGCGTTTCGTCGACAAGGGCGTCTGGATCCGTCCCTTCGGCAAACTGGTTTATGTGATGCCGCCTTATATCATCAACGAAAGTGAGCTCGACACCCTGTTAACCGGGATGACCGAAGCGGTCGGCGAGGAATTGGCGAAAACACGTAATCCGTGATCTGTGACGGGTGATCAGTGAGTTTGCTTGATCTGATGACTGGAGGATTTTATTGTTTTACGCTTGATTCTCTCTTCTATATTCGACCTCCGGTATCGTGGATTCTGAAGGCCCTAAATCATAAGGACAGCCAATGCCCGACACTTTGCAGTTTCTCGAGATGCCCAACGCGCCGACGGACCAGGCCGATGTCCTGCTTCTGCCAATTCCTCTGGAAAGGACTGTGTCTTTCAAACCCGGCACGGCTGCTGCGCCACGGGCGATTCTCGACACCTCAGTACAGCTCGAATTTTACGAAGAGGACGCCGGCTGGTCTCCTTTCAAACATATGCTGCTCAGCGTGCTGCCTGAGTTTGCTGATGACAGTTCTCTGCCGGATGCGAAGCTGCATGAGGCGCTGGCAGAAATGGTCGCCACCCTGCCTGCCGACAACCTGTTCATCGGCCTCGGCGGTGAACATTCGCTGACTCCTTCACTGGTTCATGCCCGCATGCCCGAGCCGGGCACGGTGCTCTTCCTTGACGCCCACGCCGACATGCGCATCAGCTACGAAGGGAGCAGGTACAGCCACGCCTGCCCGGTCAGCCGACTGCTCGACCAGGGCCACATGATCGTCATGGGCGGCATCCGGTCGCTCTACGAAAATGAAGTGGCATATATCGAGCAAGAGTCGCGCATCAGCCTTTTCCTCGACTGGGACTTGCGCGGCAAGGGACAGTGGGAGGCCTTCCTGCAGAAAGTCAACGCTCTGGAAGGACCTGTCTACCTGTCGATTGATATGGACGTCTTCAACCCGGCCATCGTGCCAGGTGTTGGTACACCGCAGCCGGGCGGCTTCCTTTGGTACCAGATGATCGAACTTCTCGAGTCGCTCTTTTCCAGGAAGACTATCGATTTGCGTGGGGTAGACATCGTCGAACTCGTCCCGGAACCAAGCCGGGTTTCGGAGATGACTGCAGCTAAGCTTTTGCTGAAAATCATCTCTTTCTGGGGCTATGCCAACGGCTTTAGGCAGAAGCCGCAAGCAGGCAGTCAAACACTGATTGAATATGAATAATACATGACCGTGCAGCCACTAACTATTTTGCCCCTCCCCTAAACGACGATATGCGCTAGAAGGCCCTGGCGGCCCGCATGCATTCGAACACTTAGCAAGACCTGTTGCTCAGTGGTTCGCCGGCCCTTAGTGCAAGTCCGGGTCTCATTCTGCAGGGGCCGGAAAGGCAGATGCTCGACAATGCTCTGCAGAATCATCACATCTGGTGCAAGCCCATAAGCCCCCTCTCGAGGATGGCCTTATGATCTGTACCATTGATACATTCGCTACCTAGATCCCCATCGGCAGGAACACCGCCTTGAAAAGTACGCTGTTCACGCCCCGGTCCCATTTGCCGGCGACTGTGAAGGCCATCATGTCCTGGATCGCAATCATCTTGCCGAACAAGCGTTCAAAGCTCAAGTTCTCCTCTTCTCCTGGTTGACTGTTTGAACGCAGCAAAAGCTTGCCATTTGCATCTCTTGCATTGCTCAATCGCCAGGCAAGGACCTCGATGTTGCGGGCACAATTGAAGAGTTTCTGTTGATCGAGCGAGTCGAACATGAATTGCTCCGTCTGCCAATTATAGGCGCTGCGCACCATGCCGACCAACCCGACCATCAGTGCAAAGACACGGTCTCCATGATAATCGGGAGTAAAGGCCAGGTTTAATGCATCGGTTCCCTGCCGACGCTTCAATTCATTGAAAACCAGCCGACCCGGCGAGTCGAAAACCTGGTCGTGCCGCTGTCCGATCGACATCCCGGTGAGCTTGTCGAGCTCACCGGGATTACGCTTGTAGAGCTTGACCAAGAGATCTGCCATGAGCCGGTTCATTTCCTGCAGACTGGTATCCGCCATTTTGTCGACATCGGTTTTTGCAAGTGAATTCAACGCGGTCGTATCGATCGGATTGCGACAGCCGGTCACGGCCAGAAGCATCACCAGGGCGAGACCGATCAAATTCAGCCTGACAAAAAATATTTGTTGATGATTTCTGATGAACTTAACGAAGCAGGTGGACACGGAAATGAACCCTGAGGAATTCGTGGAACTCGTTGACTTCTTCAAAAGCGATTTTTAAACGGCCCTTTTCCATGTGATTGAGCTTGGACAAGGTGATGTAATTGCCAGGCTGGTTGCCGGCCCTGATGTTGTCCACCTGGCAGCGCAGCCGAAGAAATACCATGAAGTTGTAACTGGCCTCGAGATCATCGGCCAACTTCTGGCTCAGGACCTTTTTTTCAACCAGCGCTTCAATCCGTTCACGTGTTCCGCCACTCATCACACCGGCTTCCATTGCCAGCGCCTTGACCCCTTCGGTGATAGCGAAGATACCGGCCTTTTTGATGTCGATCTGGCCACGATGCTCTTCGGCGTGCTCTGTCTTGATGCCCCCCATCAGGCCGAGAGGCGGCTTGAAACGATTGACGTTGGCAGCAGAACGCGTCAAGAACATTTTCTCATCCTTGAAATGTCCGACCAGTCTCTCTCTGAGGTCCTTTTCGAGGCCCGGATCACCATAAATCGTGCGCAGGTCGAAGAACATGCTGCCATTCAGGATGTGCTCCGGAAGCGGATTGGTCAACCAGGCATCAAGAACCTTGACCCATTCACTGAAGCTGCGGCGCCAGAACTGGTTTTTCGCCATAATGCCGCCCGGGCAAGGTGGCACGCCAATCTCAATCAGTGAGTCGATAAGCTTCACCGAGAAAGATTCAATTTCGGCAATTTCCGCCACAGAGAGGTTGTCAGCATAAATAATGGCATTGTCCTGGTCAGTCGTCAGGGTCTGTTCGCGACGCCCTTCACTGCCAAGAACGACAAAGGCAAACTTGTCAGTCATGTCGTTGAACTGTTGGGCACGCAGAAGGTCGATCAGGCGCAGCAGCAACTGGTCATTGAGCAGTGCGATCATGCGGACCAGTTCGCGGGGCGGGACCCCGGTACTGACGAGATGCAGGACCAGGTCCTGAATCTGCAGATGATAGTTCTTCAACTCTTCGAGGGTGACGGCGTGATCGATATCACGGATCAGCTTCTGCGGCGAGTGGGTCTGCAAACGCATGATATCCGTGACGGTGATGATCCCGGACAGGCGATTCTCCTGGTCGACGACACAGATCCGGTGAATGTCATTCTTGGAAATCCGGTAGAGTGCTTCAAAGATGAAATCGTCTTCACCGACCGTGATCAACGGCGCATTCATAATGTCGCGGGCACGAACCGTCGCCGGGTCGACGGCGCGGGAAACAACCTTGTTGCGTAGATCGCGATCAGTCAGAATGCCCACCGGCGTGGTATCCTGACAAACGATCATGCTGGAAATCTGCCGATCACGCATGACACCGGCAACCTGCAGCACCGTATCATCCGGTTCACAGGTGGCAACATTGCGTCGGCAGAATTTCTTGATGGGCTGAAACAGGACATTGTCTTCAGACATCTGGAGATCCTTGTCTTTGGTCGACCAGGTCATTCAACTTGGCGGTCATCACTCGCCAAGGACTACCGTATTAATTTATCCTTGAAGTGCTGCAGGCGCAAGGCATGATTTTGTTCAGCGATAAACCTAACGGGACTTTTGCACCTCGCGCTGGACAGAAAAAAGGCCGCTCCATAGTGGAGCGGCCCGCTTTTCTGATTATATATAACCTGACTCTGCAGTTAAGCCGACTTCTTGTAGCCAGTCATTTCGTCGAACTGCAGGTACTGGTAAATCTCGTCCTTCTTCGGCGCGACCTTTTCCTTGTACTCGGCCAGATACTCGGCAGGAGTCGGCAGTTGACCAAGGTTGGTGGTCACGGCACCGAGTTCGGCCGAGCCGAGGTAAACCCGGGCGCCGTTGCCGATGCGGTCGTCAAAGTTTCGGGTCGAAGTGGAGAACATGTTCACCCCGTCGGGCACACGAGCCTGATTGCCCATACAGAGCGAGCAGCCGGCAATCTCGAGGCGGGCGCCCATGGCACTGTAGACCGAGAAGTAAGCTTCTTCCTTGAGTTTCTCCTGGTCCATGCGGGTCGGCGGACAGATCCAGGTGCGGACCGCCGGATTGAACTTCTGGCCGCGCCAGATTTCGGCGGCGGCGCGGAAATGTCCGATATTGGTCATGCAGGAGCCGAGGAACACGTCCTGAATCGGTGTGCCGGCCACTTCTGAAAGCAGCTTGACGTCATCGGGATCGTTCGGGCAGGCCAGGATCGGCTCGGTAATTTCGGCCAGGTCGATTTCGATAACCGCAGCGTAGTCGGCGTTTTCATCGGCCCGGAGCAGTTTCGGCTCCTGCAGCCACTCTTTAACCGCTTCGATGCGCTTGCGCAGGGTATCGGGATGCTGGTAACCATCCTCGATCATCTTCTCCATCAGCGCGATGTTGGAGCGCAGGTATTCGCAGACCGAATCTTCGGCCAACTGGATGCAGCCGGCGGCGGCGGAACGCTCGGCGGCGGCGTCGGTCAGTTCGAACGCCTGCTCAACCGAGAGATTCGGCAGGCCTTCCATCTCCAGGATGCGGCCATTGAAGATGTTGACCTTGTTCTTCTTCGGCACGGTCAGGAGACCCTGCTTGATCGCGTAATAAGGGATTGCGTTGACAGCGTCACGCAGGGTGATCCCTTCGTTAAAGTCGCCCTTGAAACGGACCAGGACCGACTCGGGCATGTCGAGAGGCATGAAACCAAGGGCGCCGCCGAATGCAACCAGACCGGAGCCGGCCGGGAAGCTGATGCCGATCGGAAAACGGGTGTGCGAGTCGCCGCCGGTACCCACAGTGTCGGGGACCAGCAGACGGTTCAGCCAGCTATGGATGACACCATCGCCTGGACGCAGGGCCACCCCTTCGCGCTCTGCGATAAAGGCCGGCAGCGTCGCATGCATCTTCACGTCCGCCGGTTTCGGGTAGGCTGCCGTGTGGCAGAACGACTGCATGAACATCGGTGACTTGAACTTGAGGCAGGCCAGTTCCTTGATTTCATCGGCCGTCATTGGCCCGGTGGTGTCCTGTGAACCGACCGTGGTCATGAGCGGTTCACAGGCTGTGCCGGGCAGGATGCCTGCTACGCCGCAGGCCTTGCCGACCATCTTCTGCGCCTGGGTGTAACCCTGCCCCGGCTGCGGCGTCGGGTTCTCAGGCTGGGCAAAAATGTCCGCTTCGCCCATACCGAGAGCGTGCCGAGCTTCGGCGGTCAGCGAGCGACCGATGATCAGCGGAATCCGGCCGCCAGCGCGGTACTCGTCGGGCACGGTGTTCGGCTTGATAGCAAAAGTCGTGACGACGTCACCGGCCTCGTTGGTGACTTCACCTTTGGCAGTATTGATGGTGACCATGTCGCCCATGTTCAGATTGGTGACGTCCATCTTCAACGGCAAAGCGCCGGAATCCTGGGCGGTATTAAAGAAGATCGGAGCGATAACTCCGCCGATGATCACGCCGCCACGGCGCTTGTTGGGGACACAGGGGATATCGTCGCCAATGTACCAGAGCACACTGTTGCAAGCGGATTTACGCGAGGAACCGGTGCCAACCACGTCGCCGACGAAAGCGACCTGGTGGCCTTCCTGACGCCACCTGACAATGTCCTCAATGCCACCCGGAAAACGGGTCTTGCCCATTGCCAAAGCGTGCAGTGGAATATCCGGCCGGCTCCAGGCATCGCCGGCGGGCGAAAAGTCGTCGGTATTTATTTCGCCTTCGACCTTGAAGACCTTGACTGTAATGGTTTCAGGCATTTCCGGCTTTTTTGTAAACCACTCGGCATTGGCCCAGGACTCGGCAACCTTTTTTGCAGCAGCGCTGCTCTTGGCAAGCTCGAGGACTTGTGCGGCAGCGTCGTAGACATAGGTCAATCCGGACAGTGCACCGGCGGCATCATCTGCCAGGCTGGCATCACTCAATGCGCTGATCAGCGGTTGGACATTGTAACCACCGATCATGGTGCCGAGGATCTGTACGGCCTTCTTTTTATCGATCAGTGGCGATTTTCTGCCACCGCTCAGAATGTCGGCCAGGAAACCGGCCTTGACTTCGGCGGCAGGATCCACACCTGGCGAAACCCGCTCGGTGAACAGGCCCATCAGGAACTCTTCCTTGCCAGCCGGGGGGCTTTGCAGCATTTCACAGAGGCTTGTCGTCTGCTCCGGGGTGAGCGGAAGCGCCGGAATCCCCTGCGCATTACGCTCTTTTTCATGCATCAGGTAAGCTTCAATCATCTCTCTCCTCCATCAATAGGTGTTGGTGAAATAAATTTAGCAGCATAGATTTTAGAGTCTCGACAAAACAGCGTTAAGGGGCACAGAAACTTGCATACTGTATACGATTTTATATGGCCCGTCAACGCCCAAACCAGCCATATTTAGGCCCTTTTCTTCTCCAGTCCACCATGAAAAACGGCATTGTCAAGGCCACACAGCAGCCATCGGACCACACTCTAGTCAATGTGACATATTATGACACGCAACGATTGTTGACTGCATGTAACGATCAAGGAGGAGAAAATGTACGAGATCATTATGTTGTTCGCATTTTTGT
>JBFLJZ010000271.1:0-7918 GCA_040882925.1 Desulfuromonadales bacterium | reverse complement strand
GCAACTGGACCGAATCCAGATCGAAGACCGGTCGGGCGTCCGGCTGGTCACCGAACTTGCTGTGATCACCGGAGAGCAGCAGCAGGTTCTCGATGCCGAACGATGCCGCGCCGAGCAGATCGGACTGCAGCGCCATGCGATTGCGGTCACGGCAGGTCAGTTGCAAAATCGTCTCGATACCGGACTGCTGCAGGCGTGCCGCCAGTGCCAGCGACGACAGGCGCATGTTGGCGCCCTGGTTGTCGGTGATATTCACCGCGGTCACGCCGACCAGCTTTCTGGCCTCGTCAAACGCCTGACCCAGGTTGGTCCCTTTCGGCGGCGCGATTTCAGCGGTGACGACAAACCGGCCGTCGGCCAACTGTTCGGACAAGAGCGACATAAATGAGCTTGCCTGCGATGCCTAGCGACCGCCGTTTTTCAGGCGATAGCGGCCGGGTTTGCGGCGGCGGCTCCAGTTCTTCGGCGGCACCCGGCGGGCAAAGACCCCTTGCCGCTGCTGCTTCTGCAGCCGTTCATAGATCAGCCTCCAGGCACACTCGATCTCCGGGTCGACTTCACAGTGACCGTCCTCCATGCCGCCGCAGGGTCCGTTCAGCAGGCCCTTGGCGCAGGTCGTCACCGGACAGATCCCGGCGGTTTCATTGAGAATGCAGTCGCCGCACAGGGAGCACATTTCCTCGTAATGACCATAACGGCGCACGTTGCCGAGAAACAACGAATTCAGGCCGCCGACCACCCGCTTGTCCACATTGGCGGAAATCGCCTGCACGCCCGAGCCACAGGCAAGGACGACCAGTGCATCGGCTTCAAGGACTGCAAGCTTGTAGTGGCGCAGGTCGCGGGACGCGCGCATCAGGTGACAGGCCTCATCGATGATGACGCTGCCGGTCACATCCTTGCCCTGCTCGAGAAGCCACTCCTGCAGCTTGAAGACCTCTTCCTCACCGCCGGCCTTGCACGCGGTCGCACAGGCTGCGCAACCGACCAGGAACAGCCGGCTGAATTCCGCCAGGGCCTGTTGCAGGTCTTCGAGAGGTTTGAGTTCGCTGATAATCATGTGTTAATCGGTGGCTGGTTGCTGGGGGCTGGTCGCTGGTGAAACCGTACCCACGATTTGAAGACAAAACGGCCCGAAGTGTTGAGACACGTCAGGCCGTGAAAATTTACTGTTGGGCGGCGCGACGCTTGGCGCCTTCGACGGTGTTATACAGCAGCATGGTGATCGTCATCGGACCGACGCCGCCGGGCACCGGAGTGATGGCGCTGGCACGTTGTTTCGCCGGCTCGAATTCGACATCGCCGACCAGCTTCTTTTCGCCGACCCGGTTGACGCCGACATCGATGACCACGGCGCCCGGCTTGATCCAGTCCCCCTTGATCATTTCCGCGCGACCGACGGCGGCAATCAGGACATCGGCCTGGCCGACCTTGGCCGGCAGGTCCCTGGTGCGGGAATGGCAGAGGGTGACCGTGGCGTGCTGGGCGAGGCACATCAGGGCAACCGGCTTGCCGACGATATTGGAACGACCGACCACCACGACTTCCTTGCCGGTCAGGTCAACGCCGGTATATTCAAGCATCTTCATGACACCGTAGGGGGTACACGGCTGGTAAAGCGGGTTGCCGGTGACCAAGCGACCAACATTATAGGGGTGGAAACCGTCCGCATCCTTGGCCGGTGAAATCGCCTCCAGGACCTTGCTTTCGTCAATATGGTCGGGCAGCGGCAGCTGTACCAGGATGCCGTCGATCCGGGAATCCCGGTTCAAGGCATCGATCAACGCCAGCAATTGTGCTTCGGTCGTCTCGGCGGGCAGCTTGTGCTCATCGGAAAAGATGCCGGCTTTCTCGCAGGCCTTCTCCTTCATCGTCACGTAAACCCGGCTTGCCGGGTCGTCGCCGACCAGCACGACGGCCAGGCCGGGGGTCACGCCCTGCGCTTGCAATGCGGCCACATCGGCAGCAATCTCTTCACGGATTTCAGCGGCAATCGCCTTGCCATCAATGATCTTGTCCACGGACCAAACCTCCTCTGGAATGAGACTAAGACTATACGCAACGAGGGTGGTCTTGTAAAGATGCGAAGGGGTCGGTTGCGGAGAAAAACCTGTTTTCGCGACCAGGCCTGATCCGGGCATGATCCGCGCTTCGCGCCGCACGGTTCGACGTTACTCTCGTTCCCTGCACTTCGACGTCTTCGCCCGCTTGTATAGCTTGCCGAAGTTTTTCTCCCGGCGGCGCTTCTCGATCAGGGTCTCTTCGCTCCGCTCCTGCTCGGCACGCAGCTTGAGATAGTTGTCCAGCCGGCGCGGATCAAGTTCACCGCGTTCGGCAGCCTGCGCCACAGCGCAGCCCATCTCACCGAGGTGACGACAGTCACCGAAGCGGCAGTCGCGGGCGACTGTCTCGATCTCTTCGAACAGCGTGGCGACGCCTGCCCCGCAGTCGTTGAGCTGCAATTCACGCAGGCCGGGGCTGTCGAGCAGCAGGCCGCCGCCGGGCAGCAGGTGCAGCGAGCGCCCGGTGGTCGTGTGCCGTCCTTTGGCATCGCCATCACGCACGCTTGCCGTTTCCTGCACGGACCGGTCGCTCAGGGTATTGACCAGGGTCGATTTGCCAACGCCGCTCGAGCCGACCAGGGCAACGGTCCGGCCCGGTTCAAGCCAGGGGGCGAGAATCGCTGATACCGCAGTCTCCCGCGCGTCCAGGGCAACCACCGCGAGGTCAGCGTGCAGGGTTGCCGCCTGTGCCGAAAAAGTGTCGACGCGGTCGGCGAGATCTGCCTTGGTAAGCACCACCACCGGTTCGACCCCGGCGTCCAGGGCCAGGGCCAGGTAGCGCTCGAGACGGGACAGGTTGAACTCCTGATTGCAGGACGTGATGATGAACAGGGTGTCGACGTTGGCCGCCATCAACTGCACACGGGCCTCGCGGCCGGAGGCCATGCGCTTGAACAGGCTGGTGCGTTGCAAAACCCGCAACGGCTGCCCGGCGCCATCAACCAGCACCCAGTCGCCGACCGTGGGCAGGTTTTCAAGCGGAAAATCCAGCCAGGCGACCGGCAGGGAGAACTGTCTGCGGCCGCATGCACCGACGCCGTCAACCAGGTGCCGGTTGAGGGCAAACACCCGGACCGGCTCGACCGCCTGCCACTCCTCGATGCTGAGCTGCTGCTGGAAGAAATGCGTCCAGCCGAGTTCCGGCAGGGTCGGCTGCCGCTCAGACATGGGCTTGTCCCTGATGAAGCAAAATGACTCCTTATGCGTTGTCTGCAAAATCTGATTCTATCCCAGGCGACAAAACCCAGGCAAGGCTTCATCATTGGCAGCAGAACGCCAAAGAATTGATTTCTGGCTGTGGCTGAAAGAAGCAGGCATAAAAAATGCCCCGATTCCTGGAGGGGAAGGTCGGGGCTAAGAACTCTGTGCATCCAGGATGGATGAACAACAGAGTGTCATGTATCTTTTGTGAACGTGAGGATAACCGCAAAGTCAGCCGGAGTCAAGCGATAAGACCCGAAGCGGGTTATGTCCTTGATGAGCGGGAGCAAAGATCCCATCATTTTTTCGGCAAGGTGATTTTGACACATGTGCCCTTGCCCAGGCTGCTGTCGATCGTGATTGTGCCGTGATGCGCGTCGACAATCTCTTTGACGATATTCATGCCGAGGCCCAAGCCGCCGACCGCGGTGTTGGAAGAGTCGACGCGATAGAACTTGTCAAAGATTTTTTCGACTTGATCCGGGGTCATGCCGATACCGTCATCGGTGACAGAAATTTCGTAACCGTCCGGGGAGTCTGCCCCGGCAAGTTTGACCAGCCCCTTTCCCCGGGTGTATTTCACCGCATTACTCAGCAGGTTTTCGATCACCTGGATAATGCGTTGACCGTCGCACGTCAGCCGGAGATCGTCTGCCTCCGGAAGCTGGCAAAGGATGTCCCGGTTCGGAGCTTTCAGTTTGAATTCCTCAAAGGCTTTTTTCAGCAAGAGGTTCGGGTTGACTGATTTGAACTGGATATCGAACTTCATGCCTGCCTGGATCCGGTTAATATCCAGCAGATCGTCGATGATCTGGGCCAGGACCAGGCCTTTCTCCTTGATCATGTCGAGGGCTTCCTGGCGCCTTTGGCCCGACAGTTGTCCGGCAAGCTCCGGGTCTGACAGCAGCTCGCAATAACCGAGCAGGACGCTCAACGGCGTGCGCAGCTCATGGGCCGCGGTTGAGATAAATTCCTGTCTCATCTGGTCGACTTCGATCAGGGCCTTTTCGGCCTCCTTGATCTTGGAAATATCGCGCAGGCCAATCAGGATAAAAGCCTCTCCGGCAAATTTTACGGTCTGTGCGGAAAGCAGCATATTGCGGACCGACTGGTTGCGCATAAGGAGTTCTGTTGCAAAGTTGTCGATTTTTTCGAACTGGTCGAGTTGATCATAAAAATCATTTTTTTCTTCCGAGCTGCGCCAGAAGCTGAGTTCAGATAATTGTTTATCAATCACTGCATGTCGGTCATAGCCGGTCAGATGTTCGAAAGCCCGGTTCACATCAAAGATGTTCCGGTTGTCACTTTTGATAAGAATCAACGGGTCCGGATTCGACCTGAAAAGCTGCTTGAGGCGCTTTTCGCTCTCCTGCAGGGCCTTTTCGTTTTGCTCGGCTCTCTGCAGTGAGGGGATCATGCGGTAAAACCCGACCAGGACCAAAAAGTAGCCGAGGAGATAGCCGGGCATTTTTTCCAGGAAGGCCTCGTAGGGCGTATCGCCGATCAAGACAAAGCGTTCCAGTCCCGGTATTTCGTCGGTAATGTCGAGCAGAGTCGCCAGCGTAATCAGGATGAAGCCGACCAGAATGCATTTCCAGCCGGGATGCCGTGACAGGGAGGTGTAATTGCCGCGCAGGAAAAGGATCGCCAGCAAGGCGATCAGGACCGCGGCCCTGAGGCCCTCTAACAAAAGGTCATTGGCGATCATGAAATCCATCAGACAACCCTTCTGGCAAGGTTACAAACTCGTGGAGAGATGTTGCACGGAGTGTCTTGTCATGGTTCTTCTGCCCGCGTAGCGCCGTTAATAAAAACACATGAATGTTATCATATGAGCGGCTCTGAGCTAAGCAAAAATAACGCAGGGAATGTGATTGTTTCAGGCCAGCAAGAATGTCGCAGAGGGGGCAATCTGGGGTTATCAAATATTGCGGTCGTATCAATCGTATCAATAAGACCGTTTGGTGTCGTTACGGCAAAAAAAACCGCCCCATTGTTGAGGCGGTTGGTGATCAAATATGCCTTGGTTTATTCTTTCCTTCTCCGGCGAGCGTAAAAAGCCAACCCTGCCAAGCCACCACCGAGGAGGAGGAAGGTCGATGGTTCCGGAATAACAATCTGGGAAAACGCTGATCGAAACTAGAGAGTGCTGTAGAGCCAGTTGAATCCTGCGCCCAGACGAGGATATTCTTGCTGACTTGGGAACCAGCTCATTAACAGACTTGGTCCTATTTGAACCGCAAAGCGAGGTCACGTAGTCGAAGGCCTGGCCTTCGTAGCGGCTCAGGTGGTCCGAGCTGTTGCGCGAGATATCGATGCCGATCTCATGCATGACCTGGACGGCACGGGGGTTGAGCACATGCGGTTCGGTGCCAGCAGAGACGGCGGTTATCTTTCCGGAAAAATCGTGGTTGACGATGCCGTCGGCCATCTGGCTGCGGCAGGAATTGCCGGGACAAAGGAAAAGGACTTGCACGGGGTCTGACATGTCTATGTTTCCCTCATCCTCATAAGCGGATGAAGTCAACACCAAGACTCTTCTTGACGCAGCAGAGAGTCAAGCATGCGCCAGGGCGGAAACCGCTGAAGATCAAGAGCTGAGAACAGCTGGCGATTGCCGGTTTGAGAGGGCAGGCGGCATTGATCAGGCAGAGACTCTGCGCTCGGGTCCTTCATAGTCGCTGCGCAGCAATGAACGGACGCGGTCGACACCCAGAACGGCCGGACCGCTCTGCCGGTAAAAGGTGATGATCTGATTCGACTCGATCAGGTGGTCCAGGATCTCTGGTTTGACATAATCGTAGTAGCCGTCGTTGTACAACACCCGTATCAGCATCTTCACCCTCCCGCGTTCAAAGCCGGCATAACACTTTATCTATCAAGTCAAGCAGCATGTTCTATGGATTCTGTCATTGAATCCAGCGATGTCAATATATCCAAACGGTCTGAATACCACAACCACAGACAAAAAAAGGCCGCCTGGTGTAAAACCGGGCGGCCTGGTCTCGTTTCGGCGAAACTGGTCCATTTATTCATTGGCTGCTTTCGGGCAACCGGCACAGCCGCCACCGGCATCTGCACTGGGACAGGCCGCCGGTTTCTGAGCGTAACCCTGATCGTACCAACCGTCACCCTTGAGGGCAAAACCGGTCTGCGAGATCAGCTTGGCCACCTGGCCGCCGCATGCTCTGCACTCGGCCAGAGGAGCGTCGGAGAATTTCTGCCGGGCCTCGAAAACCAGCCCGCATTCCTTGCATTGATATTCGTATATCGGCATAACTGTCACCTCGCGAAAAATTCGTCGGTAATTTAATGACTTTGTTACTGGATGTCAACCCCCCAGCAGATCTTCGAGCAGCGCATCGATTCTTTTGATATCGGCACCCTCCAGCAGCAGACGCTTGTGCCGCGAGGTCTCACCGGCAACCAGCAAAATCCGACTTCGGGGGAGTTTGCAGAGCCTGGCGATAAACATGCGGCAGGCCTTGTTCGCCGCGCCGTCCACCGGCGGTGCGGTTAGGGCGACCTTGAGCTCTTCGCCCTGGATTCCGGTAACCCGGTTGCGGCTGGCACGGGGCTGGACAGACAGGAAGAGTTCGACACCTGCGTCGGTATTGCGCAGGCATGGCAGGGTCACTTGGGCCCGTCCTCGTCGTTGCCTTCGTCGCCGGGGTCGAACTCGAGGTCAAGCTCCTGGGACGCTGCGCTGGACTTTTGTTGATCCGCCGACGGCTGTTGCGCTGCCGACTCCTGCTCATGATGTCCGGCAAACGGCAACGGCTCTTCAAGCAGACCTGCCTCCGCGTCACCCCGTGCGATCTCCACCGCATCCAGGTCGAGCATCCTGATATGCTTTTCCAACAGGCCGCGCAGGCTGACTTCGAAGTCAATTTTCTGGCGCTTGATCTCCTGAACTTCTTTGATCAATTCCAGACGCCGCTCTTCGGCGTTGTGCATGAGGCGCTCGGCTTTGACTTCGGCTTCGGCCATCATGGTATCGATATCCCGACGGGCCTTCGATTTCAGCTCACCGGTCAGTTTTTGGGTCGTAACCAGAGTCTCCTTGAGAGTTTCTTCACGATCGCGCAATTCCTTGAGGCTGGCTTTCTCCCGCGCCAGTTCCTCCATCAGGTCGAGGTTTTCGCGCACCAGCCGCTCTAGTTCCTCGGCCAGAAGTTCCAGGAACTGGTCGACACCGGTTTTTTCATAACCAAACGGCCGGGTTTTGAATTGCTGTTGCTGGATATCGATCGGACTGATTTTCATCATAACCGCCTAGAAACCGCCATAGGACAATTTGTACTGGATTTGGGCGAGAAGGTTTTGCAGCACGCCGATGATGATCAGCAACGCAATCGGGGTAAAATCGAAACCGCCAAACTGCAGGGGCAGAACCCGCCGGATACGGCTGAATACCGGCTCGGTTGCATTATACAAAAAACGCACAATCGGGTTGTAGGGGTCCGGGTTGACCCAGGAGATCACGGCCCTGCCGATGACGATCCAGAAATAAATCGAGAGAATGGCATGTAAAACCTGGAAGACGGCACTGATCAAAATGTCCATGAAGGCTCCTGACCGGGACACCGCTTACGGCCCGGCTCAAATAAAGTCTTAATAATACTGATTTATAGCGTGTTAGGAGGAAATGTGTC
>JBFLJZ010000041.1:0-6053 GCA_040882925.1 Desulfuromonadales bacterium | reverse complement strand
TATTATCCCGTGATTTCGGCAGAGCCCTCTAACCAAAACTCCGTAGACCAGTTCCCTAGGTCAGTGCCTTGCCCTATCTAGCAGGTCCAGAACGAATGTTAGTGTAAAGCAACTCTTCACGGTTCCAAAGCTGTTGCCTGAGTAGGTCGCGGCTTTATTGTTTTGCTGACGAAGTATGATAGTCAAGTGAGTTGTGTCGTGGATCTTGTTGAAAGATGCAAAAATGGCCACTCTTCCTGGAAGGGCAATCCTTATTTTGCAGGGTCATTAGGCACTGTCCGCTTCTGTAAGTTTGACTGCTACTTTACTGTATTTATTGATCAATAATAAGCCGATTTCCTCTCGCAACCCGTGATTTTAAGGGAAAAACGGGGCATCGAATGTCCTTATTAGGTAATCTGAGACTGTCGGCTTCAAGATGATTATTGCAGTGTGAGTTGCATAGATACTCCGCTATCGACCGTTGCAACACCATAACTCAGGCTTGTGTTGGCCGTATTAAACATCGAATAGTTGGAGCGAGAAACAGATAGTGTCGCTATCGTTCCAAGGCCAGGGATTTCAATGCCAGGAGGGAGGTCGATTCCAGGAATAGTAATTGTCCCGCTCCCCAATTTTTCCTTGAGTTGCGCTAGCAGCCCGGATGGAATGCTGGCGTTACCATCATCTGCAAACCGGCAACTGATGATGTACACTTTGGAAAGATCGGTGCCTGAAAGGCTTGCATGCACTTCACCTACGCCACCATTGCCATTCCACATCAATTGCAAGTCTCCAGTTGTGTTGTGGGAGGCCGATGAACTGAGCATGGGCTGAGTTAGGGTGAGTGGTGGAGGCGCACGGACCCCTACTGAGAACGGTTGAATATCCGGCCCGCCAAACCCTTGGAAGGTGTAGTTGGCTTCCCCTTGGAAGAAACTAGAGCCAAGTTGCCCGTCCGGAGCAGCGTAGACTGCATAGCCTGTGGACTCTGCGTCAACATTTTTGAATAATGATGCCGATAAACCGGTCGAGGAGGAGAGTTGCAGGGCGTCACCGGCATCCAGAGTTGTCAACTGGATTCCTTCAATATTCGAGATATCGATTGCAATTTCGTTAAATACACACTGTTCAAGGCCTGCTTGCTGACCGTCAAAACTCTCGATCAAGTCCTGAATGGCGTTACTGGTTTGGGCGAAGGTCCCTCCGGCAGCCACATTCGTGCCAGTTGGCGTTTGGCTAAGGCTCAGATAGAGAGAACCGTAACTCGAGCCGCTCGCTGTATCAGGAAGTATGTTGAATGGAGCAAGGTCGATACTGATGATATCGGTCGTGCCCGGCTCGGTGAGCGCAGCGAAGGCTGTCCAGACCCCTGAGGGTAAGACATTAGGCAGAGTTACGATCGGCGTAACAGGATAATTGAAAGTCTGCGGCAGGGAAACACCAGATAACCAGGGTTTTAGCCTCGTGTTCCAGTCTGGATATTCGTAGATTGTGCCGTTTTCAGCAATCACGCCGACGTGGACATCGACTGTGACAGGAGTCTCGGAATTGAATGCCGAGATAGAGAGTTGCGGAGCTCCCTGTCCGGGCGCAAAGTAGTTCCGGTCCAGATAAATTCCGATCCCACTTTGGGCAAACGCGTTGATCGGAAGGCCGACAAGGAGCATTATGAAACTGCTGGCTAAAAACTTTGATATTTTCTGATATGACATTTTTTAGGCTCCCCTTTATTAGCTTCGGCTATTTAGTTGTAGACGTCCTGAATTTGTTCTCTTTACTCCTTTTAACTCATATCAATTAATAGCATCAATATGTGACTAGTCAAGTCATCATTTAAGCTTGTTTTTCACAGAGGAGAAGCCAGCAAATTTGCGGCACCTTGATAGAGAGTGAGAGTCTGGAAAAGCATTATCTAAGTTGTTGCCCTGCCAGAATTGAAGCACTGACTTTACCAGGAGCAATCATAATTGGCATGGCGATGGCTCCGGCAATATGTTCCGGTTTGCCGCGCATATTCTTGATGGCTTCTGGACCCTTAAAGACAAACTGCATGCCGATCAACAGAAATATGATCCCGCCGAAGATTTGAAATCATGCAAACTGGGCCTGCAGCAGGTTTTTAAAAATAAGATCGCCAAGAAGAGCAAAGCCAATATAAATTCCAGAACTGATCAAACCTGCACGATTGAGCATCCTAGTGAAGTCACGGAGGTCCATTTCTTGAACGAGGTCGACTAGATAGATGATCAGCAAAAAACGGGTTTAAAAGCATGAACAGGAGCAGAAACGATTTGATAAATCGATCCATAGTCTCCCTTGATCTTTCCGTTTCAAAAAAGGCCGGAGGGACTGCCTCCGGCCGAATCACTTTACTATCATTCTCGAATGACCCAAGGACTTTCAAACCACAGTTTTCAACACCGAGCCGGAATTTCAAGGATGGATAAAATCCGATCATTCCATCCGTAGATTCCAATACCCGAAAAATCAACCCCAGGATGAAACCTGGAACTTACTGGCCGAAGAAGAAAGGTCTACAAAACGAATATGTTGTTTTTTCTTTTCGAGAAACCTGGTGAGGATTTTGTAACTGTCCAGGTCGAACGGCAGCGTCGCGCACTCGGCCAGGATCTGCCAGAGACTCGCTTTGCTGTCTGCCGTGCCCAAATGGCGCCAGTTGTCGAGTACATGAATCTCGGTTCGGTCGCCAGCAGGAGAAATCTCCTCTATGCCGACGGCCCCGGGATATGGCCACGACCGTAATTTCAACTTGGCCAGAGCCATCGCCAACCTGGCTTCATGCAGCTCTAACGGGTCCTCGCCGACACAGGCGCCACGGCATTTTTTGATCTGATAGTTAAAGCAGGCACCGCTGCCTTTTTCCAGACCGAGGACCTTATTGCAGAGCCCCAGGGCCAGGATCGCTTCATGCAAGGCCGTGACGGCCTGCCGCCTGGTTCTGAAGGTTCCGAACAGCCTGTCCAGTTGGTCACTCCCGGTTCTGCTCAAGGGAAGAATTTCTGCCTGGCTGGCCCCGTTCAAGCCGGGCTGCAAATATATCGAGAACAGATCCCGCGTGCGTCTCAGCCGCCGGTTATGCACCGGAACCAGCTCCTTGACCAGCCTCGCCTCAAGCAACAGGGCGCCCAGCTCCCCGGCGGTTTCGACATAGTCGATCCGTCTTGCCTGTTGAGACAGCTTCATTCCCTTGCGGTTACGATGATCTCCGGAAAAATGGGACAGCACTCTGGCGCGGATATCAAGACTCTTGCCAACATAGAGAACCGGATCATTTTCACCATAGACAAGATAAACCCCCGGCGCAGAGGGCAGGGATTCAATTTGTTCACGAGGCAGGTGAGGGGGAAGGCTCGGTTGTTTGAGTTGGGCCCGGATCGCCTGCGCCAGGACCTCGTCCGGATGGTCGGCGCAGAGCTTGGCAAAGAAATTTTGGATGAGCTGTGCATCAGCCAATGCGCGATGACGATTTTCAACCTTGAGACCGTGCCTGCTGATGATTGTATCCAGGTTATGCCTTTTTTGCCCGGGGTAAAGTGACCGGGAAAGCTTGACCGTGCAAAGCGTCTTCTCGTTGAAGTCAATGGCTTCCCGGCGGAATTCGCTTTTCAAAAACCCGTAATCAAAGCGGGCGTTGTGCGCGACGAGAAGTTTGCCTGACAGCCGGTCTTTTAAATCTCCGGCAATCTCGGCAAAACGCGGCGCATCAACCACCATGGCGTTGGTGATACCGGTCAGTTGCTCGATAAATGGTGAGATCGGTGTTTCCGGATTGATCAGGGAAGACCACTCCCGGACCAGTTGGCCGTTCTCGACCTCGCAAAAGCCGACTTCCGTGATCCGGTCGCGCAAGCTGTTGGCACCGGTGGTCTCGAGGTCAATGAAGATGAGATGTTCAGGAATCATGCGGCCAGTTTCGTGAAAAATTGATCTGCATAAGCCCTTTCAGGATATAGCTGTTGGTCGATGCCGGTCAACACTGACCCGCACCAATCTGTGCCTCTTGTCAGTGCCTAGAGAAACAACAGGAGACTGAGTGCCATCACGGCCATGCCGGCAATCACACCGATGATGGTCAAATGATGTTCGCCGAATTCTTCGGCTGATGGCAGCAGTTCATCGAGGGAGATGAAAACCATGATCCCCGCGACACTTGCGAACAGGATGCCGAAAACCATGGGAGAAAAAAACGGCATCAGAAGGAGATAACCGACCAGGGCGCCGACCGGTTCAGACAGTCCGGAGAGAAACGAGAGCTTAAAGGCCTTGAGGCGGCTGCCGGTGGCGTAGTAAATCGGCACCGAGACTGCGATCCCCTCCGGAATGTTATGAATGGCGACGGCGACGGCGATGGCAATCCCCAGGTTCGGGTCCGTCAGGGTTGCCGTAAAGGTCGCCAGCCCTTCCGGGAAGTTGTGGATACCGATCGCCAGTGCCGTAAACAGTCCCATCCTGCGCAGCTTGCCAAAATCGTGAGCCTCGTTTTGCGGCAGGTTTTGAAGACCCTTGTCCATTTCCTCGATGGAATGAAGTTCATGAGGATTCTCGTAGTTCGGCACCAGTTTATCGATGATGCCTATCAAGGCAATCCCGGCAAAGAAAGAACCGACGGTGACCCAGGTCCCGGTCACCTCGCCCAAACTGCCGATCAACTCGGTTTTGGCTTTGAAGAAGATCTCAACGAACGACACATACAGCATCACACCGGCGGAAAACCCCAGCGACAGGGAGAGAAAACGGGTGTTGGTTGTGCGGGCGAAAAAAGCCAGAGCACTGCCGATACCGGTCGCCAGACCGGCAAAGAGAGTCAAACCAAAAGCTAATAAGACGGTATTTGTGTCAACGATGTCCATGTCGATGAGATGATCGGTCTCCGCGGAAATTGATGCCCAATATGTAACGGTGTTTTCTTGCTAGTGTACCGGCAGTCGCTGCTATTTAGCAAAATGTTTTCTCGCCGAGGTTTTGCATCGGCGATTCATTCTTTTTTAAAATCCGCTCCCAGGTTGCGTGCCCGGCGCTGCCAGAGCTTTCGGGCCAAGACCTGCATATCGTCCGAGGAGTCAAATTCGTCAACAATTTCCTGACCAAGCAGGGTCTCGATGACATCTTCCAGGGTCAGGATGCCTGAAAAACCACCATATTCATCCATGACCATCATGATGTGTACACGCTCTTTGAGAAAACGATCGAAGGCGTGGGAGAGATCGCTCCGCTCGAGCATTTGAGGGATCTCTCGAGCAAAGTCTGCCATAACCCTCGCCGTCTGTCCGCGGGCTTTCGCCAAAAGCAGGTCACTGCGCAGAATAAAGCCGGTGATGTTCTCGACGTCACCTTGATAAAGCGGAATACGGGAAAACGGCTTTGTGTCGTAACGGGCAAAATAATCGCCCACTGTCATAGTGTCCGAAACAGAAAAAACCACAGTGCGTGGCGTCATAGCAACCTTGGCGGGAGTTTCTCCTAATCTTAGCAGGTTTTGCATGATGAGCGACTCCTGTAGCGCCAGGGCGCCTTCTTCGACACTCAGTTCGGCAAGGGCGATTAACTCTTTGCGATTGACGCCACGCAGAGTCGGACCTTCGGTCAGACCCCGGGTCAGCAGTTCGGTCAACTTGACAAAGGGATAGAGAACCCAGACCAGCAGTTTAAGAGCGTACGCAGTCGATGGCGCCAGTTGACGCCAGTAGTGAGCTCCGAGCGTTTTGGGGATGATTTCAGAAAACACCAGGATCAACAAGGTCAGGATTGCTGATGCAATGCCGAGGTAGGCGCTGCCGAAAATTTTCGTTGCCTCGGCCCCTGCGCCTGCGGCACCGACGGTGTGTGCGATCGTGTTGAGGGTCAGAATGGCGGCAAGAGGTTTGTTGATGTCGTCTTTGAGCCGGCGCAGCTCGGTTGCAGATCGCTTGTTGTGTGATTCCAACAAGGCGATATAGGGTGCCGTTACGCTCAGCAGAACGGCCTCGGCAATTGAGCAGAGGAATGAAAAGCCGAGAGCAATGAAAATGTAGATGAGCAATAAAAACATGATGAATAGTATATAAGGAAAT
>JBFLJZ010000270.1:0-15287 GCA_040882925.1 Desulfuromonadales bacterium | reverse complement strand
TGATCGATGTGGATCATTTCAAACGCGTCAACGACACCTTTGGGCATCAAGCCGGAGATCACGTCCTGGTCCGCCTGTGTGAGCTGATCAATAAAAGCCTCCGCGGGCCTGACCTGGTCGGTCGCATGGGCGGCGAAGAATTTGCTGTGGTTCTGCCTGAAACGGGGCTGGAGCAGACAGTGCAAATCACCGAGCGGCTGTTGAACTCAGTGCGTGAGGAGGCGATCGAAGTCGAGTCGGAAACAGACGTCAAGGTCACGGTCAGTATTGGTGTTGCGACAGTGCCGCCATTGGCGCCGGATTTGGATGCCGTTATGATAACCGCTGATCGTGCCCTTTATCAAGCGAAGTCAATGGGACGAGATTGCTGCTGCACAGCAGATTGACCGGTCTGCTGCTAGGCAGACCTGCATCTGTCAGGCACAACAGCCGCCGGCCTTCTGACCGGGGGCTGTTGTCTTATGCCAGTCTGCAGGGACCCGCGCCGATTGGCCTGTTGCGGCTTGGATCAGCGACCGTAACAATGTCCGGGCCGGATTCTGAACCGGGCCCCGGTACAATACCGATGATTTTCAAACTGCATTTCCGGCACATTTCCGATATTCTCAATCCATGAATCATTTGCGCTACAAAATCATTGTCGAGGGGGTTGTCCAGGGCGTCGGTTTCCGGCCCTTTATCTGCCAGCTGGCGCAACGACTCGGTCTTGCCGGTTCCGTCTGTAATGACACCCGGGGTGTGACCATCGAAGTCGAGGGCAGGCAAACGATGCTGCGCCGGTTTGTCGCCGCCGTCAGTGGTGAAAAGCCCCCTCTGGCTGCAATCCAGTCTGTTGATGTGCTGACGATTCCTGCACGCGGTGATAACGGTTTCAGAATCCTCCAGAGTGCCGTCGATGAGTCCCGGCGGGCTCAGGTCGCAGCAGACAGCTTCGTTTGCGACGACTGCCTCGCCGAGCTGTTTGACCCGGCGGATCGACGCTATCGGTATCCTTTTATCAACTGCACCAACTGCGGGCCGCGTTATTCAATCGTGACCGGCATCCCCTATGACCGGCCGCTGACCACCATGGCGGATTTCCCTTTGTGTACCGATTGTCAAGCCGAGTATGATGACTCGGCTTCGCGTCGTTTTCATGCCCAGCCGAACGCCTGCCCAAGCTGCGGCCCGCAGCTGCAGCTGGTCACCCCGGACGGGTCAACCGTTGGGTGTGCCGATCCCCTGGCGGAAACGGTGCGCCGTCTCAAGGACCGGCAGATCGTCGCAATCAAGGGGCTGGGAGGTTACCACCTTGCCGTAGATGCTGCCGACCGGGATGCCGTCGCCGAACTGCGCCGGCGCAAACAGCGTGAAGAGCGGCCTTTTGCCCTGATGGCAAAAAATCTTGACGCTGTGGCACAGCTGGCAGCTTTCGGCGCTGATGAAGCACGCCTGCTGCAGGGTATCGAACGACCGATCGTGTTGCTGAGGAAGCGGCCCGGCCATCCCCTTGCCGAAAATATCGCTCCCGGCAACCGTGACTTCGGTGTCATGCTGCCGTACACGCCTTTGCATCACCTGCTGATGCAGCAATTCGCGGCCCTGGTCATGACCAGTGCCAACCTCTCCGACGAGCCGATTGCTTTTGAGGATGATGACGCCCGGCGCCGCCTGGCGGCGATTGCCGACGTTTTTTTGTCTCACGACCGGCGGATCCATACCCGTAACGACGATTCGATTGCCCGGGTCATGGCGGGCCGGCCATTGCTGGTGCGCCGTTCCCGTGGATTTGTCCCGCGAGGTGTTGCCCTGCCCGGCGAACTCTGCCCTGTGCTGGCTGTCGGTGCGGAGTTGAAGAACACCATTTGCCTGACCCGCGGCGACCGCGCCTTCTTGAGTCAGCATGTCGGCGACTTGAAAAACCTCGAGGTTTACGATTCTTTCCGCAACACGATCAGCCACCTGCAGCATCTCCTTGCCGTCGAACCGCAGCGCATCGCCCACGATCTGCACCCGCAGTACTATTCGACGCGCTATGCCCTGGAAGAGAGTGGGCTGCCGGCCGTCGCTGTGCAGCACCATCATGCGCATCTGGCCAGTTGCCTGGCAGAACACGGCCTGCGGGAGCCTGCGATCGGGGTGATCTTTGACGGCATCGGTTACGGTGCCGACGGCCATATCTGGGGCGGCGAATTCCTCGTCGGAGACCTGAAGGAGTATCAACGCCTCGGTCATCTGAAGTACCAGCCGATGCCCGGTGGCGACCTGGCCACCAGGCAGCCCTGGCGTATGGCACTGAGTTATCTGCGGGAAATTTTTGGCGAAGTCCCCGGCGACCTGAAATGTTTTACAGATATTGCCGAACAGGATTTACGCCTGGTCTGCCAGGCGATGGTGAAACATATCAACACCCCCCTGACCTCGAGTTGCGGTCGTTTGTTTGACGCGGTGGCCTCGATCATCGGCCTGCGCCAGGTTGTTGCCTTCGAAGGGCAGGCTGCTATGGAACTGGAAATGCTCGCCGATCCAGATCAATCAACCTTTTACCCCTGCACGCTATCACGCCGGGACGGCCTGATCATCTGTGACCCGGCAGAAATGGTTGCATCGATCGTCAAGGATCATCTCTCCGGTGTCGGCGCGAATCGAATTGCCGGCCGCTTCCACCTTTCCCTGGCCATCATGGTTGAGGAGGTCTGCGCCCAATTGCGCCAGCAGACCGGTCTGAAACAGGTTGTGCTGTCTGGTGGAGTCTTTCAGAACTGTTTGCTGACCGAGATGGTCGTGCCTCGCCTCGAGAAATCCGGTCTGGCAGTCCTCACCCACTCCCTGGTTCCCCCCAATGACGGCGGTCTGGCCCTGGGCCAAGCCGTGGTTGCCGCGAGCTAGGCTGTTTTATTAATCTTTTTGAAGAATTAAGATACATCTAAAAAATTAGATGTCTGTCTCGACCGCAAGCCGTGTCATGGTTATAATGGGTTGGACAGCTTATCTTGACATTCAACTTGATGAAGGATAGGAAACCGATGAACAGATCAATTGCGCTGATAATTACCCTGCTCCTGTTCTGTGCCCCAGGCGTGGTCCTCGGCAGCACAGCGCTCGAGGACCGGGTGTTTGAACACCGGTTCGACAACGGTCTCAAACTGCTCGTTGTCGAACGGCATGATACGCCGGTTGTTTCGGCTTACATCACCATCGGCGTCGGCTCGGTCCACGAAACCAGCGAAAACCGCGGCGTGGCGCACCTGCTGGAGCACATGCTGTTCAAAGGGACAGAGACCCTCGGCACCACGGATTACGCCAGGGAGAAGCCTTTGCTCGAAGAGATTGAACGGGTCGGCAGCCAGCTGGATGCCATGCGCTTGCAGAGCGATGCCGATCCGGCCGTGCTTGCCGAACTGGAAAAACAGCTGGCCGATCTGCAGGCGGAACACAAGCAGTATGTGGTCAAGGACGTGTTTTCCAATCTCTACGCGGAAAACGGCGGCGTCGGTTACAATGCCTTCACCAGCAAGGACCTGACCACATACCTGATCTCCCTGCCGTCCAACAAGCTCGAGCTCTGGGCCGTGATCGAGTCGGACCGGATGAAAAATCCGGTCCTGCGCGAGTTCTACACCGAGCGGGACGTGATCAGGGAGGAACGACGCCGGTCCTACGATACCAACCCGGCACGCAAACATTACCAGAGCCTCGTGACCAACGCCTTCGAGGTGCACCCGTACCGCAACCCGATTATCGGCTGGCATTCCGACATCGCCAACCTCAGCCCGCAGAAGACCCGCGCATTCCTGGAAAAATATTATGCCCCGATCAATACCGTGATCGCGTTGGTCGGTGATATCAAAGCAGCCGATGCCGTCGCTCTGGTCGATCGTTATTTTGGTGATATCGCTCCCGGTACGCCGGTCCCTCGCGTCGCGGCGGTCGAACCTGAGCAAAGAGGGGAAAAAAGGGTGGTCGAAATTTTCGATGCCGAGCCGAGGCTCTCTATCGCCTGGCACAAACCGACCATGCCTGACCGGGATGATTACGCTTTCGATCTCATCGACCAGGTCCTCGGCAGTGGCAGGACCTCGAGGCTCTATCGCTCACTGGTCGAGGAGCAGAAACTGGCAACCTCTGTTTCCGTCTACGGCGCTCCGGGGGCCCGCTATCCCAACCTCTTCGTCATCGAGGGGATTCCGCGTCATCCGCATAACGTCGAGGAGCTTGAAACGGCAATTTATGCCGAACTGGATAAGCTCAAAAACGAACTGGTCGGCGATGATGAACTGACCAAGGTCAGGAACCGGCTGTTGACCGACCAGCTCCGGCAGCTGCGGAGCAACTCCGGTCTGGCGAGGCTTTTGACCAGCTACCAGTCCCTGGCCGGCGACTGGCGTTACCTGGTGAACTATGCGGCGGAGATCGAGAAATTGTCCGCGGAAGACCTCAGGGAGGTCGCCAACCGCTACTTGAATGAATCCAATCGCACGGTTGTGGTGCTGCAAAGGGAGGATAAATCGTGATGAGGTTCTCCCGGCCGATCGGCGCTGTTGCCGGTCTTGTCGCCGCCCTGTTATTGATCAGCGGGTGCACTGCCCCCCTGGCGAACCACCCCGACCAACTGCACTATCCGACGCTGGAATTCAAACTCCCTGAGGTGGAGACCCTGGTTCTGGATAACGGTATCCGCCTTTACCTCAAGGAGGACAGGGAGCTGCCTCTGGTGCAGATCACCGCGCTGGTTGGCGCCGGTGCCATAACCACGCCTATGGAAAAAGTCGGCTTCGAAGATCTCTTCGGCAGCACCTGGCGCAGCGGCGGGGCAGGGGACCGGTCCCCCGAGGAACTTGATGAATTGCTCGACCATATCGCGGCCGACCTGGGGACTGGCATGGGTCCCTATTCAGCGCAGCTGAATCTTTCGCTCCGTGCCCAGGACCTGGTCCAAGGGGTGTCGATCCTCGCCGACATGCTGCGCCGGCCCGGCTTTGCCGCGGAGCGGCTGGAGCTGGCTCGTCTGCAGGCTCAGGAATATGTGCGGCGCCAGAATGACAACCCCGGGGCGATCTCCCGGCGCTTGCTGATGGCCGCCCTCTATCCGGACAGCTACCTTGGCTATTCGCCAACCCATGATACCCTGGCGAATGTTTCGCAACAGGACCTGATTGATTTCCACAAGAGATATTTTGCACCGAACAAGTTGTGGCTGGCGGTCTCCGGCGACTTCGATCGTGATCGGCTGCTGCAGCTTTTGCAGCAGAACCTCGGCGATTGGCAAAAAAGGCAAGTCCCTGATCAACTCTTGCCGGAGGTCACTCGTCCCGACTCGGGTCTGATCCAGGTTGTGAGCAAGGATCTGCCGCAGACCACGATCGTAATCGGCGACCTGGGTCTGACCAAGGACCACCCCGACCAGTATGCCGTGCGGGTCTTCAATTACATCCTTGGCGGCGGTGGCTTCAACTCCCGCATGATGCGGGAGATCCGATCCAACCGTGGCCTGGCGTATTCCGCATACTCTTATTTCCAGGTCGGACGACGCCTGCCGGGGCCGTTTGTTGCCGGCACGGAAACCAAGAATGCTTCAGTGTTGCAGGCGGTCAAGCTGACGCGTCAGATCATGGCCGAACTGATGGCCACCCCGGTGACTGAGGAAGAACTGCGCCTGGCCAAGGAGAGCCAGATCAACTCTTTTGTCTTAGGTTTCGAAAATACCCATTCGGTTGTCAATCGTCAGATGACCCTGGCGTTTTTCGACTATCCCGCAGATTACCTGTCACGTTATCGTGACCGTATTGCCGCAGTCACGGCGGAAGACGTGCAGCGGGTCGCGAGGGAATACGTTGACCTGTCCAGGCAGCAGCTGGTTCTGGTCGGCGACCCTGGCGAGTTCAGTGCGGAACTGGAACAGCTCGGCCTGCCGGTGGTCGACGTCGACCTGGAGGAGCATCCGGAGATCGTGAGGTAGGTGTGAGTACTCTGCAATCAATCGTCGAGCGCAGCCGTCGTTTTTTTGAGCACGACCTGTGGGAGATAGATGCCGAGGACCGGCGCTGGTGGCAGGGCTTTCTGCTCAACCAGGGTCAGATTCTCGCCCTGGTCGTGCGCGGGTTCTTTGCGGACGGTTGCATGTTGCGTGCCTCCGCTCTGACGTTCACGACCCTGCTCTCCCTGATACCGCTGCTCGCCCTGATGTTTGTGGTCCTCAAGGGCTTCGGGGTGCAGAATGAGCTCGAGCCCCTGCTGCTCAAGCAGCTCGCGGTTGGCGGCGGCACCGTCGTCACCAAGATCATCGAATACATCAACAATACCAACGTCGCACGGCTCGGCACCTATGGCCTGATACTCCTGGTCATCACAGTGCTGACCTTGTTGTCCAACATTGAGAAAACCTTCAATCGGGTCTGGGGAGTCAAGGAAACGCGCCCGCTGCTGCGGCGCTTCACCGATTACTTCTCGGTGGTGACCATCGGCCCGGTCTTCGTCGTCGCTGCGATCTCCATGACCAGTACGGTCAAGAGCCAGAAACTGGTCCAGACCCTGATCGAGCACGAGTACGTCGGCGAAGCTTTGCTGGCCCTCTTCGAAGTCCTGCCGTTTATGGTCATGTGGCTGGTCTTTGCCGGTCTCTATCTGTTCATGCCGAATGTCAAGGTCAGCCCGCGCGCGGCACTGATCGGCGGCGTGTTCGGCGGCACCCTCTGGCAGATCAGCCAGTGGGGATATCTGAACTTTCAGGTTGGAGTGGCGCGCTACAATGCCATTTACGGCACCCTGGCGGCTCTGCCGGTTCTGATGGTCTGGATCTACATCTCCTGGATGATCGTCCTGCTGGGCCTGGAAATGACCTACTCAACCCAGAATCTGCGCAGCATCCGGCAGGATATTCGCGGGGCCCGGGTCAACTTCGCCAGCATCGAGTTTATCGCCCTGACCGTCCTGCTCTGCGTCGGTCGGCGCTTCTACCATGGCCAGCCGGCGATGGGCCAGGATGAACTGATCGAAAAACTGGCCGTGCCGTCGCGGCTGCTGCGCAAGATCTTGGATGAATTGACGAGCCTGGGGTTTATCGCCGAGGTCGTGCGGGACTTCGAGGGTACGGCCTATCAACCGGCCCGTGCCCTCGAGAAGATCGAACTGCACGATGTGCTCAGAGGCCTGGCCGCCGACGGCGTCGATTACAGCCACCTCACCGACACCCCGGAGCGCCTGGCCGTTGCCGGTGTTTCTGAAATCCTGCAAGAAGCCGAGAGCAGAGCCCTGGAGGGGATGACCTTGCGCGACCTGGTCCTGCGAGTTGAGCCGGCCGATGATCATGCCGAGGTTCAGGCTGCCGGCACCTCCCCTGACGCCGCCTGATAGCTGGTCAGGGTAAAAGCGTGGTTTTCGTAAACAGCATAGGAAAACTGCGTGATCCAGTCACCCAGGGCGATGAGTTCCCCATCGCCCAGTTTTTCGTGAAAAGGTTGATGGAAGTGTCCGATCACAACCGCCTGCTGGCCGGTTGCGAGGATTGCTTCGGCATAAGGTTTGAGCATTTCCCTGGCCGGCCATTTGTCGCGTTTCCCGCCGTTGCTCTGCTTGCTGAGGGAGCTGGCCAGGGCCGCCATGCCGAGTAACAGGACGTTGGGCAGTGTCCGAATCAGGATGCGCACCAGGCCGCTGCGGAACAACCTGCGCAGCCGGCGGTACCCGGCGTCGTCAGGGTTAGCCAGGTCGCCGTGGGCGAGATAGACCTTTTTGCCGTCGAGTTCGATGCTGCCGCCGTCGGGTAGCACCTGGCAGGCAAGCCGTTCGGTAAAGACCGGACCGAGGTGGAAGTCGTGATTGCCCTCGACGTACACCAGCTGCGTGCCTTGCCGGTGCAGTCGCTCCAGGGCGTCGATCAGCGGCACGTGATCGGCGATCACCCGGCGCTTGCCGATCCAGAACTCGAAGATGTCGCCGAGCAGGACTAGGATGTCGGTCCGGCCGCGTTGCTCTTCAAGAAAATCGAGCATCATCAGGTAGTTAGGGTCGCCGGGTTTGCGCAAGTGCGCATCGGCGACAAAGATCGCCCTCATGGGCGTCACTATAGGTGGCGCATGTCGATATGTCAACTGCCCGGGAAGTGATTAACAGATGGAAATAACAGAGAAAGAGCGGCAGGACCAGGTCCCGCCGATCGCTGCACGTTTATGCACCGGCACGGTCGACGGCTGGCGGACGGTCTTGCGGATGCTCAAGTTTGTCCTGCCGCTCTACATCGTCGTCGATCTGTGCAAAAGTTTCGGTTTCATCGATAGCCTGGGCGGCTGGTGTGAACCTTTGATGGGCTTGTTCGGCCTGCCGGGAGAGACCGCTTTCGCCTTTGTTGCCGGGGCGCTGCTCAATCCATACGCGGCGGTTGCCGTGCTGGCCCCGCTCGACCTGAACCCCTGGCAGGTGACGCAGTGCGGAGTCATGGTGGGAATTGCCCATAACCTGGTCCTTGAGGGGGGCGTATTGAGCAGCACCGGGGTAAGCGGCGTGGTCCTGACCATCTGCCGGGTCCTGCTCGCGGTCATCGCCGGATGGCTGATGATGGGTCTGCACTGGCTGGGGGTGGGGGGATGACGGTTTTGCTTGATGCGGTCCTCGGCGGGCTGCTGCTGTGCGGCAAGCTGACCCTGATCGTCGTGCCCCTGGTCGCGGTCTTCGAGGTCTGCAGATACGTCCGGTTTTTTCGCGATCTGGGTTCGCGCACGGAGCCGGTCATGCGCTGTCTCGGCCTCGGCCGGTCCGCTGTCCTGCCGCTCTTTACCGGGATTTTCCTCGGCATTGCCTACGGCGCCGGGATCATCATCCGCGCCGCCGCCAGCGGCGGGATGGACCGCCGGGAATTATTCCTCACCGGGCTGTTCCTGGCAACCTGCCATGCCGTGATCGAGGACGTTCTGCTGTTTGTCGTGCTCGGTGGTGACGGCTTTGTTATGCTTGGTCTACGGCTCGCCCTGGCGATTCTCCTGACCGGTCTGCTGGCCTGGCTCTGGAAGCCTCGAGAAGCATCCATCGCCCCGGAGGTTTGATTCTTGACCACAAACAGTGAAATGACCCTCCCGATCTACGGCATGAGCTGCCAGAAATGCGTGGACAAGATCAGCGCGGCCCTGCAGGCGGTGGACGGGGTGAGTGCGGTGACGGTCTCGCTGGAAGAGCAGCAGGGCAGGGTCCGGGTGGCCGATGGCGGCCCGGGCCGGGAGGAACTCTTGGCTGTCGTCGTTGCGAGCGGTTTCCAAGTGGTGCCGCCCTCTGCCGATGATCTGCCGGAGCCGGCCGGGCCGATTGCTGATGATGGCCTGGCCGCAAGCATGGACGAGGAGACCAGCGTGTTCGCCGTACGCGGCATGACCTGCGCCAATTGCGCCCAGACCATCGAAAAAGGTGTGGCCGGATTGCCTGGCGTCGTCTCGGCAACGGTCAACTTCGCCGCGGAAAAACTCTCCGTCGTCCATGATCCCGCCCTGGTGACGCGGGCGGCCCTGGCCACCAAGGTCGACGACCTCGGCTACCAGGCCACGACAGAGGATGACGAAGACCTGCACGAAGGGCGCAGCCAGCTTTACTGGCTGATCTTTGCCGCCTGCCTGTCGCTGCCGATCATGCCGCTGATGTGGTCCACGCCGTTCGGCCCTGCGACCATCTATCTCATCTGCAGCCTGTCGACCATTGTCCAGTTCAGCGCCGGCCTGACCTTCTATCGCAGCGCCTGGAAGTCGTTAAAGAACCGTTCGACCAACATGGACGTGCTAATCGCAATGGGGATCACCGCGGCCTACGGCTATTCGCTGCTGGCGCTCTTTCATGTCTTTGGCCTCTCCGGTGAAGTGTTCTTCGAAACCAGCGCCATGCTGATCACCTTTATCCGCTTCGGCAAGTGGCTGGAAGCCCGTGCCAAGGGCAGGGCCAGCCAGGCGTTGAAGACGCTTCTGAACCTTCAGGCCGACCGCGCCCTGTTGCTGGTCGACGGCCGGGAGGAGGAGGTCCCTGCCAGCCGGCTGCGGGTCGGTGACCGGCTAGTGGTCCGGCCGGGGGAGAAGATTCCTGTCGACGGTATTGTGGTAGAGGGGTCCTCGGCGGTCGACGAGGCGATGGTCACGGGAGAGGCGCTGCCGGTGGAAAAAGTTCCGGGGGCAGAGGTCACCGGAGCGACCATCAACACCAGCGGCCGACTTGTCGTCGAAGCCACCCGGGTCGGCAGCGCCACGGTGCTGGCGCAGATCGTGCGCATGGTCGAAGAGGCCCAGGGCGACAAGGCGCCGATCCAGCGGCTGGCCGATGCGGTCTCAAACTGGTTTGTCCCGGTGGTTGTGGTCATTGCGATCCTCACATTACTGTACTGGTACGGCCTGGCCGGTGCCGGGTTCCTCTTTGCGTTCAAGATGGCGATCGCCGTCCTGGTGATTGCCTGTCCCTGCGCCCTCGGTCTGGCCACGCCGACGGCGATCATGGTCGGCAGCTCGGTCGGCCTCTCCGCCGGCATCCTCTTTAAGAAAGCCTCGGTGCTGGAAAATATCTCGCGCCTGCAGGTGGTCCTGTTCGACAAGACCGGCACCCTGACCCGAGGCGCATTAGCCGTGACCGACCTGTTGCCCGCTGACGGGGTCAGCGAAACCGAGCTGCTCAAGGACGCCGCCGCGGTGGAGGCGGCCAGTAGCCATCCCCTGGCCAGGGCGGTGGTCGAGCACGCCGAGCAACATGCGGTCGCTTACCCGGCGGCAAGTGATGTGGAAGAGGTGGGCGGCTACGGCCTGGTCTGCAGGCTCGATGATAGCCGGCTGCTGGCCGGTAGCCACCGCCTGATGGAGCGCGAGGAGATCGATGTCGCGGTGTTCGACGCGCAGGTCGAGGCCTGGGCCGGGGCTGGCAAGTCGGTGATTTATGTTGCCAGGGACGGGCGGGCGCTGGGCGTTCTGGCCCTGGCCGACACGCTCAAGGAGGGCGCTGAAGAAACCATTGCCCGGCTGCGGCAACTCGGCCTGCAAACAGGCATGATGACCGGCGATCGCCGGGCCGCCGCGCACGCGGTTGCCGAGCAGCTCGGCCTCGATCATGTCGAAGCCGAAGTTCTGCCCGGCGACAAGCTCGCCGTGGTGCGCCGTTACCAGGAGCAGGGCTACCTGACCGGCATGGTCGGCGACGGCATCAACGACGCCCCGGCGCTGGCCCAGGCCGATATCGGCATCGCCATCGGCAGCGGCACCGACGTCGCCAAGGAGACCGGCGACCTGGTCCTGGTCAAGGGGGACATCCGTGATGTTGAGCGCGGCATACGCCTGGGACGAAAAACCCTCGTCAAGATCAAGCAGAACCTCTTCTGGGCATTCTTCTACAATGTCGCCGGCATTCCGATTGCCGCCGGACTGTTTTATCCTGCTTTTGGAATCATCCTCAAGCCCGAGTTTGCTGGCCTGGCCATGGCTTTTTCCAGTGTTTCAGTCGTGACCAACAGTCTCCTTTTGAAAGGTTATGCCAGAAAGCTCTGAAAAGCGGGCGTCCTCTGACAGATATTTTGCGCAGCCAATATATTCGTTCTTCGTTTTTGCGTTTTCACGCGTAATGCGGTTTAATGTCTCTGGTTTGCTTCTTTAGTCTTATGGTGTTTGGCTTTTATGACAACCCGACGAAAAACAATGATTGGCGTTATCGGTGCCGCACACCCGTCACCGCAGGGACTTGCGCTGGCCGAATCCGTCGGCCGCGAAATCGCCCGGCGCGATGCGGTCCTGGTTTGCGGCGGGCTCGGCGGGGTCATGGAGGCGGCAGCGAAAGGCGCGTTCGAGGCCGGAGGTGAGGTCGTCGGCATGCTCCCCGGTGCCGAGAGCACATCAGCCAATCCCTTTATCACCATCGCGATCCCGACCAACATGGGGCACGCCCGGAATGTGATTATTGCCCATACGGCTGAAGCCCTGATTGCGGTTGAGGGAGAGTACGGGACGCTTTCTGAAACCGCGATCGGTCTTAAACTCGGCAAGCCGGTCATCGTCCTGCCCGGAGCCCGGACTGTTGCGGGAACGCTGTCTGCTGATTCGGCGGACACCGCTGTTTCCATTGCTTTTGAGAGCTTGAATAAATGACTCACAAAATGAACGAAAAAGTTGATTGCAATCTGTTTCATTCGGCAGAATTCTCCACCGGCATCATCGAGTGGCTGCGCGGCAAGGGGGCGATCCTGATCGTTACCCATGATCATCCGGACCCTGATGCCCTCGCCGCATCGTTCGCCCTGCAACACCTGATTCTCGTCAAAACCGGACAGCTGGCGACGATTGCCTTCGGTGGCGGCATCGGGCGACGAGAAAACCTCGTCATGGTCGAACAGCTGGAAATCAAATCAAAGGCAATCGGCGAGCTTGACCTGGATACATTCAATGCCGTTTGCATGGTTGACACACAGCCGGAAACCGGCAACAACTCATATCCTGCCGAGCGGCGCATCGATCTGGTCATCGATCATCACGAGATCAGGGAGCAGACCCAGGCTTGTCGGTGGATCGATGTGCGGCCCGAGTATGGTGCTTCGGCAACCATCCTCTTCGAATACCTTCAGGCCCAGGACGTGAAGATCGCGACAAAGCTGGCAACGATCCTCTTCTATGCCATCAAGTCCGAGACGGAAGACCTTGGCCGTGACTGGAACAAATCCGATCGTGGCGCTTACATGAAATTGATGCCACTTTGCAACAACCGGATCCTGCACGAGATCACGCGGCCGAAGTCATCGCCGATCTACTTCAAATATTTTGAGACCGGGCTGAGGAATGCGAAAATTTATGGCAATGCCCTGGTCTTCAACCTCTACATTATCGATCATCAGGAGATCGTCGCGGAAATCGCCGATTTCCTGATGCGGGTCGAAGGCATCGAGATTGTCCTCGGGCTGGGCTGCTACAAGGAAGAGGGCGTCCTTTCCCTGCGTACCAGTCACCATGAAACCCATGCCGGGATCCTTATGCAGACGATAATCAAGGGCCTCGGCACCGGCGGTGGCCACAGCATGACGGCCGGTGGCCAGATCCGCCACCTTGAGGCTGTGCGAGGCAGCCTCGGCGCCATGGAATATGAATTGACAGGGCGGCTGATGGCGGCATTGGGGCGAGAACATACCGAGCCAAAACCACTTGTCGAACGCTAGCTGCCAATCGCCGCCGCCGCGTTGACAGCCCGGCCCATCTGGAGTATAAAACGCGCCATGCCAAGCTTCTCCGTCACGTTCTTCAGTCTGCTTTTTCTGCTTTTGACCTTTGCACCCTGTGCCGTCGCTCTGGTTGAAATCGGGCGCCCCGGTGAGGAGCCGCTGGTCATCGAGGATGTTTACCTGCGTGAAGGAACGGCTTTTGTCTCGATCGATGATGTCCTGACTGCGCTCGAACTGGACGGCGCCTGGGATTCCGTGGCCCATATTTACGTGATCCGCACTGCACACGGCCGGGCGATTATTTCCCCGGGCAGCCAATTCCTCAAAATCGGCGATAATTTCATTCCGATCAGCCATCGGCCGCGCTTTATCGACGGCAAGCTGCGTGTCTCGGAAGTCTTCCTGTTGCGGCAACTGGCCCCGTTGCTGACCGCGCCGATCTATTACCGCAACCATAACCCGCCCGAAACCACTGTCGACGAGGACCCGCTCGACCGTTTATTTGCCTTCCTGTTGCGCAAAAAGGAGCCGGTTGCAGATGGCAGCAAGTGGATCGTTTCAATTGATCCTGCGCATGGTGGAGAAGATTCCGGTTCGCTCGGCGCGAACGGCAGTAAAGAGAAAGACCTGTCCCTGGCGGTTAGCCAGCGGCTCGAAAAGCTCCTCAAGATGCATCAGGACGCACCCGTCGTCATGACGCGTGACGGTGACTATGCTCTCGATGTCGAGCGTCGGCTGGAAATCGTTGCCGAGGGTCGGGCTGACGTGCTGCTGTCGCTGCATGCCGGGGCGTTCTTTTCTGCGCAGGCCTCCGGGGTCAATCTGTACGTGCAACCTCAAACAGAACGGGATGTGCCCAATGGCGTGATCCAGGAGAACTCCAGCCTGAAGTTTGCCGAAATCCTGCGCCAGGAGCTGCAGAACAAAGGGTTTGACGTCCACCAGGTCAAAGAACTGCCGGTTTACCCGCTCGGTCGCGGTGACCTGCCCCGGGTCCTGGTGGAAATGGGCAGTCTGACCAATGGTGTCGATCTGGCCACGTTGCAAGACCCGGTCAGACAGCAGGATTTTGCCCGCGCTCTGTTCGACGGCCTGCAGGCATTTTTCGGCACTTTTTTAGGAGCCTCACAATGAATTCTCCACCCCAGCCACGTCATGATGGCCGTGCGCCGAACCAGCTCCGTCCGTTCAAAGCGGAGCGAGGCTATACCCGCTATGCCGAAGGCTCGGTGCTGATCTGTTTCGGTGAAACCCGGGTTCTCTGTAATGCCTCCGTAGAAGAGAAGGTTCCGCCTTTCATGCGCGGCGAGGGCCGTGGCTGGGTGACTGCCGAATACAGTATGCTGCCGCGTGCGACGCATACGCGTTCGACGCGGGAAGCTGCCCGCGGCAAATTGGGTGGCCGCACCATGGAGATCCAGCGCCTGATCGGTCGGGCGCTGCGCGCGGTTGTCGATTTCGAACTCCTCGGCGAACGGACGATTGTCGTCGACTGTGATGTGCTGCAGGCCGATGGCGGCACCCGGACAGCAGCAATTACCGGGTCGTGGCTTGCGCTTGCCGATGCCGTTGACAAACTGCTCGCCGACAAAGTGCTCGACAAGTCGCCGCTGAAAGACAGCGTCGCCGCGATCAGCTGCGGTATTGTTGATAACCAGGCGGTCCTCGATCTCGACTATGTCGAGGATTCCGGTGCCAGCGTCGACATGAACTTTGTCATGACCGGCGACGGCCGGTTTGTCGAAGTGCAGGGTACCGCCGAAGACGAGCCTTTCAGCCACGCCGAACTCGATGCCCTCCGGGGCCTGGCTGAAGAAGGCTGCCGGGAATTGACCCGTCTGCAGAACGAGACAAGAATCCGGTCATGATGGAACTGGTCGTCGCGACCCGGAATGCCGGTAAACTCAGGGAGATTCGTCGCCTGCTGGAGTCTCACGGTGTCAGCGTCCTCGGCCTTGAGGGCTTTCCCGGGGCCCCTGACGTTGTTGAAGATGGCCGCACCTTTGCAGAGAATGCGATAAAGAAAGCCGAAGTTGTCGCACAGTTTACCGGCCTGGCATGCCTGGCAGACGATTCCGGTCTGGTTGTAGACGCTTTGCAGGGCCGTCCGGGGGTTCACTCGGCGCGCTTCTCGGGTGACGATGCCGACGATCGCAGC
>JBFLJZ010000001.1:0-2579 GCA_040882925.1 Desulfuromonadales bacterium | reverse complement strand
GCCAGGTCGGGAGTCTTGCCGCAAAGAGGAACCAGACAGTGATCTCCCGGGCTCAGGGCCAGCGCATCAAAAAACCTCTGCAGAAAGTGATGTGGTTCGTCTTTATGAAAACCGATTTCGCCGGTTTCCCAGCGTCTGAGCCAGAACTTTTCATCCATAGTCTTTGCCTTGCCGTTACGACAGGCCGGGGTTGATGCTCTGCATGACCAGCTTGGCGACCACCAGATAACGCAGAGACTTGCCGAGCGCAACCAGCAGCACGAACCGCCAGAAACCGGTTTTCAGGACCCCGCTGACGAGGCAGAGCGGATCGCCGAGGAGAGGCAACCAGGAGAACAGCAAGGCCCAGCTGCCATAGCAGTTGAAATATCTCTCCGCGCGCAACTGACTGTCCTGGCTGATGCGCAGAACACGCCTGATCAGGTACGGACCGCCCCACAAACCGATCGCATAAGTGGTGACGGCTCCCGCGGTATTGCCGAACGCAGCCACCGGGACGACCAACGACGGATCGAATTGATTGACCAACAGAACCGCCAGCAGCCATTCACTGCCAAGCGGCACCAGCGTCGACGCCAGGAAGCTGAGCAGCAACAGCGCCGGGTATCCGTTTTCCAGCAGCCACGATTCCATGTGCGATGATTCCTTTAACCGGTGAAATATGCCATGATGTAGATGATTGCCGTCACCATTATTTTGACACGAGGCGCACATGCACAGAAACATTTACATCATTATATCGATCTTTTTTTCCAGTTTGCTTTTCGCCGGTTGTGATTCAGGACCGGGAATTGCCAGGATCGACGATAATGCCGTGATCCTCGCATTTGGTGACAGCCTGACCCGCGGGACCGGCGCTGCGCAAGAGCAATCCTACCCGGCGGTTCTGGGCCGGATGCTCGGCACGAACATCATCAATCTCGGCGTCCCCGGCGAGGTGACCTCGGCAGGGCTCGAAAGGCTGCCCGCCGTGCTGAACGAGTACCATCCCACCCTGGTCCTGCTCTGCCATGGCGGCAATGATTTCCTGCGCCGCTTCAACCAGGATGAGACGATCGGCAACCTCAGAAGCATGGTCAGCCTGATCCGGCAAAGGGGCGCGGATGTGATCCTGATCGGCGTGCCGAAACTCGGCTTCGGCCTTGATGTCCCGGAATTCTACACGACCATTGCCGAGGAGAGCCAGATTCCTTTCGAGGGCGAAATTCTCCTCGATCTGCTCGGTGACAATGACATGAAAAGCGACCCGATCCATCCCAACGCGGCCGGTTATCAGCTGATGGCCGAAGCTGTTTACGACGTGATCGACGTTGCACAAAAGAAGTCAAACGCACCTTGATTGAAACAGAAAACATCTTCATCCCCTGCAGCCGAGAGGAGATGACCCGGCGGGGCTGGGACGAGCTCGATGTGCTCTTCATCACGGGCGACGCCTACGTCGATCATCCGTCTTTCGGCACCCCCCTGCTGGCCCGCCTGCTCGAAGCAAAAGGCTTCAGGGTCGGCATCATCGCCCAGCCCGACTGGCGCGATCCCGCAGCTTTCAAGGTCATGGGCCGACCGCGCCTGTTTGCCGCGATTTCCGCAGGCGCCATGGATTCGATGGTCAACCATTTCACCGCGGCGAAAAAAGTCCGCAACGATGATGCCTATACGCCGGGAGGACGGGCCGGTGCCCGGCCGAATCGCGCCGTGATCGCCTACACGGCGGCAGTCAAAGGTGCCTTCAAAGGGCTGCCGACAGTGATCGGCGGCATCGAAGCGAGTCTGCGGCGCCTTGCCCACTACGACTACTGGGACAACAAGGTGAGACGCTCGATCCTGGTGGACAGCAAGGCGGACCTGCTGCTTTTCGGCATGGCGGAAACGGCCCTCGCCACCCTGACCAGACGGATCTCCAGCGGTGCAGCGATTACGGAAATCACCGATATTGCTGGCACGGCGTATATGACCAGGCGCGGCCCTGACGACGCCGTTGAACTGCCTGCATACGAAGATGTCGCCGCCAGCACTGCAGCCTACAACCGGGCGTTCAAGATGGCCGCCGAACAGTCCAGTCCGTACAGCGGCAGACCCCTGGTGCAGGGCCATGCAGAGCGACTGGTCGTGGTTAACCCTCCGGCCATGCCCCTCGAAGAACAGGAACTGGACCGCATCTACGCCCTGCCCTTCATCAAGCGGCCTCACCCGATGTATAGCGAAGCCATTCCGGCCTACGAACAGATCCGTTTCTCCATCACCAGCCATCGGGGCTGTGCCGGCGGCTGCGCCTTCTGCGCCATCAGCCATCATCATGGCAAGGCGATCCAGTCACGCTCGGTCAAATCGATCGAGGCTGAGGTCGACCGGTTGAGCCGGCACCAGGATTTTCGCGGCACGATCACTGACGTCGGCGGCCCGACCGCGAACATGTACGGTCTGTATTGCAAAAGTCCTCAGGCTCGCGCAGCTTGCCGACGGCAAAGCTGCCTCTACCCGGACATCTGCAACCATTTTGCTACGAGCGAGAGCCGGGCGCTAGAGCTGTTGCGCAAGCTTCGCGAGAAACCGGCGGTCAAGCACCTGTTCGTCGCCTCGGG
>JBFLJZ010000269.1:0-6235 GCA_040882925.1 Desulfuromonadales bacterium | reverse complement strand
TCTTCTCGAGCATCGAGCAGAGATGACCGGAGCGCTTGACATGACGGTTGACCTCTACCATTGAAAACCCGGTTTCCGGAAACAACGGGCGGACGTCGAGGCTGTCGATACGTTCCACCTTGAGGTGCAGATCCTTGAGCTGGTTGTAGACGCGGTTAGCCAATTCCTTTTTCCCCGATGCCGGAAGCCCCGTGAACCAGAGGACGAAGGCCGGCACCTCTTTCTTGCCGTAACGGATTTTCTGCCAGAAGCGCTCATGGACAAAATAGAGCGCCATCTTGGCAAACACCTCCAGCAGGCCGATCGTAATCGCCAGCGCAAATTTGCCGGTGAAAATGAACACCAGCACCGCCGTGGTGATCGTTGCCCAAGTACGCCAGGAGATGGCTTTGAGAATCGAGCGTCTTTTGGTTTCGTATTGCATTTAAGTTCGGTGACTGGCTTCTGGGGGTTGGGGACTGGTTATGGCTTTACAGCCCTTCAACTCCTGCAACGATCAATCTTGTAAAAACAAATGGTTTTTATAGCATATCGGCGTTTTTAACGCATCAGAAAATGGCTGAGAGGGAGACTACTGTTGAACGGATGAAAAGAAGAAAACAATTTATCGACTCCAACGGTTCATGGCCATTAGATCTTCGCGTCCCTGCGACCACGTTCCGCGTCCCGGTTTTAAGTCATCACCCCCATGACCGGCACCACGAGAAATACCAAAACGCAGCAAAAAATGACCGCTCTCTGTACTGCCTGATCATGGGCAGCAATGGTCCGCAAGGCAACAATATTAACCACGGTCCGAAATAACGGGCCGTTAGTGTTGAAGCCGAGCACGGCCTGCTGCGGGGCGATTGTCAGGAAGATACAGACAGACAACACGAGATAGTCGGCGGTCATCAGGAATACATACGAACAGCACTAGACTTGATACCGAAACCAGCTACTGCACTAATCATGACTTGCATGACAGTTAAACTAGAGAAAAAACAATACCACTTGTACCAATGAAAATCGCAGCAAATTTAGTACGCACGATTCCAAGCAGCATATTGAGGCCTGCAGCCCGACTTATAATCGATGAAGATTTTGGTATTTTCTTATAAGGTTTCTTTGTATTCACAGAAAGCTTCTTCAGTTATTGCATAGTGGCAGGTAGTTCTCTAATTCAGGTGTCTTTACTATCTGGAAGAACAACCAGTTTTTACATGGGGGCAGTACTCATAAAAAAGAGGAACTGTCACCTTCTTCTAAGTCAAAATGCAGACAATGTGTAAAGCAAACCAAACTTATTTAGGTTTCAACCAACTCTGCCCGGTCCAGATTAACTTCAATATTAAGGACAACATTTAACAGGTGATAATAACCTTGATGCGTCAGTTGATTAATGCTTCTGCTAGACATTCATGTTGATCCAATGGAATATTATGATAACGCTCGGCATGTTATGTTGTACACTAGCGCATGTCAGGATTCAAGGTGATATAGATATCAATACCATGTACCTAGATACTCTTGGTATTATACACCTGCAAATAATTTTATAGCGTTACATTTTATAGGTACAAAAGAGGTTGACTGTCTCTATAAATAGATGGTTCCCTTTATTGCTAATCAGCATTCTTCAAATAACTATCAAAATATTCGATCGTTTTCTGCAAACCATCCTTCAACACGATCTTCGGCGCCCAATTCAATTCTTTCTGCGCAAAAGAGATATCAGGCTGCCGCTGTTTCGGGTCGTCACTCGGCAACGACTTATAAATGAGTTTTGATCCAGAGCCAACCATTTCGATAACAATTTCAGCAAGCTGCTTGATGTTATATTCACCAGGGTTGCCAAGGTTCATTGGGCCGGTGATATCGTCAGGTGTTTCCATCAGGCGGACAAAGCCTTCGATCAGGTCGGCACAATAGCAGAAAGAGCGGGTCTGTGTGCCATCACCGTAGATTGTGATATTCTCTCCTTTCAACGCTTGGACAATGAAGTTGGAGACCACCCTGCCATCGTTGATATGCATCCGTGGGCCATAAGTATTGAAAATACGTGCGACCTTGATGGCAACATTGTGCTGGCGGCGGTAGTCGAAGAAGAGCGTTTCAGCGCAGCGTTTGCCTTCGTCATAACAGGAGCGCAGGCCGATCGGGTTGACGTTGCCCCAGTAGTCTTCTTTCTGAGGGTGCACGATCGGGTCGCCGTAGATTTCGCTGGTCGAGGCCTGGAAGATCCTTGCCTTGGTGCGCTTGGCCAAGCCGAGCATGTTGATCGCCCCGTGAACGCTGACCTTGGTCGTCGCCACCGGATCGAACTGGTAGTGGATCGGCGCTGCCGGGCATGCCAGGTTGTAGATTTCATCAACCTCAACGTACAACGGAAATGTCACGTCATGCCGCATCACCTCAAAATTAGCATGATCGATGAGGTGGGCGATATTCGCTCGGCGACCAGTGTAGAAGTTGTCGACACAGAGTATGTCGTGACCATCGTTAATCAACCGTTCACAGAGATGTGAGCCGAGGAAGCCTGCGCCGCCCGTAACCAAAATGCGTTTTATCGAATCGTAATGACGCATAAAAATCTCCGATTTTTCGGGACGCGGGACGCGAGAACCGTGAACCTATTTTTTTGAGTTATTGGTTAGGTAGTTCTTTTTTGACTTTATTAATCTGCCAGTCATCGAGGAGATTGCAATGGTCTCTTCCAACCATTTCTTTCCTGACTCTTTGGGAGTGTAATCTATCTCAATTCCTATGCAAATTTGTGCTCTCAATTCACCATAGCAGCACTTGGCATAATTGTGAAAGTTAATACACACCTTTTAGTGGCTCAATTGTTTAAAGCCCATTGAACGTTACAGTAAAGTTGTTTCGCAAATACTGAGCCATGATCTTCGTCACTTCAGCGCAGGCAACTAAAGCGCCCAATAAACCAACCCTGCCCCTTGAATTTCTGCTCGGTCGAGTCGTGACTTGACATCAATCACAACCCCAGGAGATTTTGCATGCACTGGATCCTGGCCACCGCTGAGCCGGACAAAGTCATTGACGTCATACGCCTCAAAAGCAGCATGGGGAACAGCATAAACAACCGCATCAAAAGACTCGCTGCCATCCAGGTCAATCAGTTCGATGTCGTACTCATGCTTGGCTTCATTGGCATCCGCCATCGGGTCGTGCACCAGTGGTTCGACACCGTAGCTGCGCAATTCTTCGATGATGTCGATCACCCGAGTGTTGCGGATATCGGGGACATTCTCTTTGAAGGTCAGCCCGAGGATCAGCACTCGTCCGCCCTTGACCGGTTTGTCGGCGGCGATCATCTTCTTGATGGTGGTTTCAGCGATGAATTTTCCCATTCCGTCATTGATGCGGCGTCCGGAGAGGATGACCTGCGGATGGTAGCCGGTGCTTTCAGCCTTGTAGGTGAGGTAATAAGGGTCGATACCGATACAATGGCCACCGACCAGGCCGGGTGAAAACCTGAGGAAATTCCACTTGGTGCCGGCTGCTTCGAGCACTTCGCTGGTGGAAATTCCCAGCTTGTCGAAGATCAGGGCCAGCTCATTCATCAGGGCGATATTCAGGTCGCGCTGGGTGTTCTCGATGACCTTGGCGGCTTCAGCGACCTTGATCGAAGAAGCACGATGGACACCAGCAGTGACAACCATGCCGTACATCTGGGCTACGGTATCCAGGGTCTCCGCATCCTGGCCGCTGACCACCTTGATGATCTTGTCGACCGTATGCACCTTGTCGCCCGGGTTGATCCGTTCCGGGGAGTAGCCGACCTTGAAATCCTGTCCGCATTTCAGGCCGGACTCCGCTTCAAGAATCGGCACGCAGAATTCCTCCGTCACGCCCGGATAAACCGTCGACTCGTAAACCACGATGCTGCCCGATTTGAGGTTTCTGCCGATCGTCTGCGAAGCGGCCTGAAGAGGACTGAGATCCGGAGTCTTGTCATCCCTGAGCGGCGTGGGCACAGTCACAATAATGAATGCGGCCTCTTTAAGGCATGCGGCATCAGTACTGTAGTTGACCTGCGTTGCGGCCAGATCATCGGCAGTCAGCTCACCGGTGCTGTCATAACCTTTCTCCAGCTCGGCAACCTTGGTTTGACTGATATCGAAGCCGGTCACCGGCACGTGACGGCCGAAAGCCGCCGCCAGGGGCAGGCCGACATAACCGAGACCGACAACCGCGATTTTTGCCTGGCCATTTTTAATATCTGCGAATGAAATCATCTGTCCCCCAATAGAAAAAAATTTCGGACTTTTATACCAGAAACGCCCCTGAGATAGAAGTAAATCCTAAAACATTGCATTAACCACAGACACCAACAAAAAATCGGCCCGCCTTTACAGGCGGGCCATAACTAACGTCCCATATAATGAGACATCAAAAAATGGGATAGAAAGATCCCGCCTCTCCCCCCCGATTCTGTCTCGGTACGCAGGCGTTGCGGCCATGGCACCGGATGTGCGGAGATCTTTCCCGGGCATCGTTCTGGGGTGACTCTACCCTCCCATTACATTACGACCATGCATATCCCTGGTCGCACATGGAAAAACCCTTGCCCCACAGAAACCTGCTCAAAAACCGTTGACTTTAAAAACGTACCCCTGGTGAGGATCATCGATGACGTCAATATTAGCGACCGTTCTGGCCCTGGAGTTGCCTGACGACCCGTAAGCCATGAACAGGTAGGTAGAGAAATCCCGGATGATATCGCCGGCCTGGATCTGGATGTGTGCCGTTTCCGGTGCGCTGCCGCGGTAGTAATTGACCGCGACGCCATACCTGCCGGTTTCCAGCTGGTCGCAATTGCCGACATAATAGTGCTCCGGACCATGCGCACTGGTATCGTCATGATCGAGATGCCCGGACTCGCCAATCGGGTCGGCATAATAGACATGGCTCCAGTTCGGCTCGAAGATATGCAGGTCGACATCCGGCTGCTCGCCCCAGGTCAGAGTCACGCTGATCGGCCCCCGGCCGACCTGCGCCTCGGGCCATGACAGGGCTTCAGATTCGTTGAGAACAGTATCTACGATCAGCGGGCCGCTCTGGTCGCCGTTGAGATAAGCATCGATGAAGCTGTGATGCGTCCAGTCCGTGTCATCGATGGTATTTTCAATGTTGCCCGGCAAAGTGTTCGGGTAAACGAGGCTGACGCCGTAGATAACCAGGTCATTCAAAAGGGTGAAATACGGACCGTCGCCGGCGACACGGCTGGCAGGATTGGCCACCGAGATGATACCGAAGGCATCCATCGGCAGCCCTTTCTCCGCCAATCGCGTATGGGCGGCGTTTGCATACAGGCTGCCCTGCGAGTGCGCGACCACGAGGACCCGGTTGCCGGCCATCAACAGGCCCTCATAGCGCTGGATGTGCCGTCTCAGGTCCTCGTCAACGACCGCCTCCAAAAGATCGAAGCCGGACGCCACCGACCGGGTCGCTGATTGAAACCAGTCCGGCGCTATCTCCAGGTTGCCGAGCCAGCGCCAGTAAGAAGCGGTCTGGTCTCCCATCCGCTGACGGAAAGCTTCCAACAACGAGAATGCTCCCTCGTTGTGGTTGTAGGAGAGTTCGAATTCCCACTCATCCACAGGGATGTCAGTCGTAGTTCTTAATCTTACTTCTAACGTGTTTTTGTTAACGGTTGCATCACCGTGATCGGTGAACATACCATTGTTATGGAAGACATAGGTCTTTTCGTTACAATAACTTGCTTCGCATTCAACAAGTTCGAATGCACTAAGGAACAACAATGTAGATAACAATACATGACATAAAAATTTCATTTCCCCCTCCGATTAATTTTCAAGAATGTCAGGATCAAATGTGCAGCTTTGATTCCATTTGGAATATGGAGCAGACGGAAATGAACCACCACCCAACATACGACTGGAATCGAGATATGCATAAGTTCTATCGCTAGTGTTTAAGACTTCAGATTTCAGTTCTCTCATAAGTAGGTAGGCTTCTTCAGCATTAATGTAATGGAGACATTCACTTGCCCTTTGCAATGCATCCATATCGTTGTAAACAGCATCACGGTCGTTCTCCCGGGCATGCAACATGAAATTCTGCAGCGGGTAGTAAGCCTGGGTCAGTGCCATGCGGGTTTTCTCTGAACTGCGAAAATTCAGGCCGATCCAGCGCTCGATGTCGTCACGGATACCATTGTCATTGACGTCGACCCCTTCGATCGTCTCGTCACCTGCCGGACCCGGATCGG
>JBFLJZ010000268.1:0-15306 GCA_040882925.1 Desulfuromonadales bacterium | reverse complement strand
CCGAACCGTTTGCAGCATTACTACCAGTTCCAGGTGATCCTCAAACCATCACCGATGAATATCCAGGAGCTCTACCTGGATTCCCTGAAGAGCTTCGGCATCGATCCGGCCAAACATGATATCCGGTTCGTCGAGGATGACTGGGAATCACCGACGCTCGGCGCCTGGGGCCTGGGTTGGGAAGTCTGGCTGGACGGCATGGAGATCACCCAGTTTACCTATTTCCAGCAATGCGGCGGCATCGACCTCAAGCCGATCCCTGGCGAGCTGACCTACGGCATCGAGCGCATCGCCATGTACATCCAGGGTGTCGATAATGTTTATGACCTCGATTGGGGCGGCGGCATCAAGTACGGCGACGTGCACCACCAGACCGAGGTCGAATTCTCCACCTACAACTTCGAGGAAGCCGACACCGGCATGATGCTGCAACTGTTCGACATGTTCGAAAAAGAGTGTATGCGTCTTGCCGACAAGGCTCTGGTCTTTCCGGCGTATGATTATGTGCTGAAATGTTCTCACGCCTTCAACATGCTCGATGCTCGCGGCGCGATTTCGGTCACCGAGCGTGCCCATTACATCGGCCGGGTCCGTAATCTGTCGAAGCTGTGTGCCGAGGCGTATGTCGCCCAGCGGGAGAAGATGGGATTCCCGTTGCTGAAAAAATAGTATCCAGAATTCAGTAGTCAGTATTCAGAATGTTTTATTACAGCGTCTTATTCTGGATACTGGATACTGGATGCTGAATTCACGGAGACAACATGTCCAGAGAAATATTCCTTGAAATAGGCACCGAAGAGATCCCCGCCGGCTTCCTGCCGAAGGCGATGGCGGATCTGGAGCGCATGATGCGCAAGGAGCTGGAAACGGCACGCCTTGACTTCGCTGAAATCAGGACGTTTGCCACCCCCCGTCGCCTGGCGTTATCGGTCAGTGGGGTTGCCGAGGAGCAGCCAACCCTGCGCACCGAAGCGATGGGACCCGCCAAGCAGATTGCTTTTGATGCCGACGGCAACCCGACCAAGGCGGCGATCGGCTTCGCCCGCGGTCAGGGTGTTGATGTCACGGCTTTGCAAACCGTCAAGACCGACAAGGGCGAATACCTGTACCTCGAAAAGGAAGAGCCCGGGCGGCCGACGACCGAGCTTCTCAAGGAGGTCCTGCCACGCCTGGTGGCCGGTCTGTCGTTCAAGAAGTCGATGCGCTGGGAAAACCAGGATGTCCGCTTTGCCAGACCGATGCATTGGCTCGTCGCCCTGTACGGCGATGACATCGTCCCCTTCACCCACGGCAACCTGACCAGCGGCAAACTGTCGCGCGGTCACCGGTTTATGGCTCCCCAGGAGTTCGCCGTGACCGGCGCAGCCGACTGGCTGGAAGGCTGCCGCAAGCATTTTGTCACGGCGGATCAAAACGAACGCAAGGCGACGATCCGCGAACAGGTCATCGCTGCCGGCAAGGCGGCCGGCGGTGCAACGGTGGTCGACGAAGCGCTGCTTGAAGAGGTGACTTATCTGCTCGAAGATCCGACTCCGCTGTGCGGGGCCTTTGAACAAAAATACCTGCAGCTGCCGCGTGAACTGTTGGTCACCTCGATGAAGGAGCACCAGCGTTACTTCACGGTTGAGGATGCCAACGGCAAGCTTATGAACAAGTTCATCACCGTGTCGAACACGCGTCCGGAAGATGAGCAGGTTGTCATCAAGGGCAACGAGAAGGTCATACGCGCCCGTCTCTCAGACGCTATGTTCTTCTGGGAGGAAGACCAGAAGGTCAAACTGGAGAGCAACCTCGAGGCGCTGAAGCAGGTCATCTACCAGGCGAAACTTGGCACCAGCTACGAGAAGGTCGAACGTTTTGTGCAGATCGCCAAGGGCTTGGCCGAACGCTTCGACCCGGCGTCAATTGCCCTGACCGAGCGGGCGGCAAGGCTAGCCAAGTGCGACCTGGAGACCAAGATGGTCTACGAATTCCCCGAGCTGCAGGGGATTATGGGCCGCGAATATTCTCGCATCGAGGGCGAGGACCCGCGCGTCTCGATCGCGATCTTCGAACATTACCTGCCGACCGAGGCGGGAGGCAATCTGCCTTCGGACAATCTCGGTGCCTTCGTTTCGATTGCGGACAAGATCGATACGGTCTGCGGCTGTTTCGGCGTCGGACTGATCCCGACCGGTTCTGCAGACCCCTACGCGTTGCGTCGCAGCGCGATCGGCGTTTTGAATATCATTCTTGACCGCGGTTACCAGGTCAGCATTCCGCAACTGGTTGACCAGAGTCTCGGCCTGCTCGAAACAAAGTTGACCCGGCCGGCAGGTGAAGTTCAGGCTGACGTGGTGGAATTCATCCGTTTGCGTTTGGCCAACATGCTGACCGGTCGCAATTTTGCCACCGACGTGGTTGATGCCGTCCTGACCGCCAGGTTCGATGAGCCGAATGATGCGGTTGCACGTGTCGAAGCCCTGGCCGCTCTCAAGGGAGCGGCAGATTTCGAGCCGCTGGCGGTTGCCTTCAAGCGGGTCGGCAACATCATCAAGGGCGGCGTCGATAACGAGGTCCGGACAGAGCTCTTCGAAGCCGATTGTGAGCGGGCGCTGGCAGATGCCATCGAAGCAGCGCGTCAGGCGCTTGCAGACCGGGTCGCCGAGAAAGATTACGCCGCCGCTCTGCAGACGATCGCCAGGCTGCGTGAACCGGTCGATGCCTTCTTCGACGGCGTCATGGTCATGGCCGAGGACGACGAGATAAAGGCCAACCGGCTGGCGCTGTTGACCCAGGTCGCCGCGCTGTTCGCCGATATTGCAGACTTCACACGGATCGCCGCTTAGGACACTAAGCGGCGGTTTTATTTTGGCTGAAAAGTGCCGGGTGTTTTTTCCGGTGGACTATAAAAATGATCCATTCAGCAGAGACAAAGCTTTCTAAACCACTGATGAACACAGATAAACACGGATATAATCTGTAAAGAATATGATCTGAAAACATAATTCTGCTTTTGTTGGTTGTTATCTTTTATCAGAATTTATCTGTGTGAATCTGAGGTTAATAATTATCTTTAAGAAGTTTATAAAAACAGATAAATACTCAATTTCAACGGAAAGGAAGTAAAGATGGCAAAGTTTGTTTATTTCTTCGGCAAAGGTGAAGCCGAAGGACGCGGTGACATGAAGAACCTGCTGGGCGGCAAGGGCGCCAACCTGGCGGAAATGACCAGCATCGGCCTGCCGGTGCCGGCCGGTTTCACCATCAGCACGGAAGTCTGCACCGAGTTCTACAAGAACGATCGCAACTATCCGGCAGGCCTCGAAGAAGAGGTCAACCATAACCTGGCGAAAGTCGAGCAGCTGATGGACAAGACGTTCGGCGATACGCAGAACCCGTTGCTGGTCTCCGTGCGTTCCGGTGCCCGGGCGTCGATGCCGGGGATGATGGACACGGTCCTCAACCTCGGTCTCAACGACGACACCGTCCAGGGTGTGATCGCCCAGAGCGGCGACCCCCGCTTTGCCTACGACTCCTACCGTCGATTTATTCAGATGTACGCCAACGTGGTCCTCAATCTGGACGGCGATATCCTCGAGCATATCCTTGAGCAGATGAAGCATAATCGCGGCGTCACCGAAGATACCGACCTGAGCGCCGACGATCTCAAGGAGCTGGTCGGCCTGTTCAAAACCAAGGTCAAGGAAGAACTCGGCCGAGATTTCCCGATGGACCCGAAAGAACAGCTCTGGGGGGCTATCGGCGCGGTTTTCAGCTCCTGGATGAATGCCCGGGCAATTACCTATCGGCGGCTGAACAATATCCCCGCCGAGTGGGGTACCGCGGTCAACGTGCAGTCGATGGTGTTCGGCAATATGGGCGATGATTGTGCCACCGGCGTTGCTTTCACGCGTGATCCTTCCACCGGTGAGGACTACTTTTACGGCGAGTATCTGGTCAACGCCCAGGGCGAGGACGTCGTTGCCGGGATCCGTACACCGCAGCCGATCAACAAGGCCAAGCACAAGCCGGGCGACCTGCCGGCGATGGAGGATGTGCTGCCCGACTGCTACGAGCAACTCGCCAAGATCCGCGAAATCCTCGAAAAGCACTACAAGGACATGCAGGACATCGAGTTCACCATCGAGAAGCACAAGCTCTATATGCTGCAGACCCGCAACGGCAAACGCACCGCCAAAGCCGCGGTGAAGATCGCCGTCGACATGGTCAGCGAAGGTCTGATCAGCGAGCAGGAAGCGGTCATGCGCGTCGCCCCGGAGCAACTCGACCAGCTGCTGCATCCTTCGCTTGATCCCGATGCGCCGAAGAAGGTGGTTGCCAAAGGCCTGCCGGCATCTCCTGGTGCTGCGAGCGGCGAGATCGTCTTCTCTGCCGATGCCGCGGAAGAGGCCGCCAAGATCGGTTTGAAAGTGATCCTGGTGCGCGTCGAAACCAGCCCTGAAGATATCCACGGCATGCACGCCGCCCAGGGAATCCTAACCGCGCGCGGTGGCATGACCTCGCACGCGGCAGTGGTCGCCCGCGGTATGGGCAAGTGCTGTGTCGCCGGTTGCGGCGAGATCAAGGTTGACTATGCCAACGAGCAGTTCACCGCCAGGGACGGGCAGGTCTTCAAAAAAGGCGATGTCATCACGCTAGACGGGACTACCGGCGAAGTGATGCAGGGCGAAGTGCCGACGGTGCAGCCCGAGCTGTCCGGAGAGTTCGGGCAATTGATGAAGTGGGTTGACGGGATTCGCCGTCTGCGTGTGCGCACCAACGCCGACACTCCCCACGATTCGCAGGTCGCACGCGACTTCGGCGCCGAGGGGATCGGACTCTGTCGCACCGAGCACATGTTCTTCGAAGGTGAGCGGATCATGGCGGTACGCGAGATGATCCTTTCGGCTGACGTTGAAGGCCGCAAGCGTGCCCTGGCCAAGATCCTGCCGATGCAGAAGGGTGACTTCCTCGGACTGTTCCGCGTCATGAAGGGATTACCGGTGACGATCCGTCTGCTCGACCCGCCGCTGCACGAATTCCTGCCGCATACCGATAAGGAGATCGAAGCCTTGTCCGGTGATATCAATGTGCCCGCGCAGACGCTCAAGGCGAAGGTCGAGTCACTGCACGAGTTCAACCCGATGCTTGGCCATCGCGGTTGTCGTCTGGCGATCACCTTCCCGGAAATCTACGATATGCAGGTGCAGGCGATCATGGAAGCGGCCTGTGAGCTGATCAAGAACGAGGGTTACGACATTGTTCCGGAGATCATGATCCCGCTGGTCGGCGAAGTGAAGGAACTGGCGATTCTTCGGGCCAACGCTATCCGCGTCGCTGACGAAGTCATCGCCCGCTACGGTGTCGAAGTCACCTACCTGATCGGTACCATGATTGAACTGCCGCGTGCCGCCCTGACTGCCGACGTGATTGCCGAACAAGCCGAATTTTTCTCCTTCGGCACCAATGACCTGACCCAGACCACCTACGGCCTGTCACGCGATGACGCCGGCAAGTTTCTGCCGCTGTACGTCGAGCAGGACATCTACCCGAACGACCCCTTTGTTGCGATTGACCAGGCGGGTGTCGGCCGGCTGGTGAAGATGGGCTGCGAGCTCGGCCGCAAAACCCGTCCCGACATCAAGCTCGGCATCTGCGGTGAGCACGGCGGTGAGTCCTCATCGGTGAAGTTCTGCCATCGCATTGGCCTCGACTATGTCTCCTGCTCACCGTTCCGCGTGCCGATTGCCCGGCTGGCAGCCGCTCAGGCGGTCCTCGAAGAGGGCTAAACATTTCTGTTGTTTGATGGCATAATAGGGCCCTCGACTCTGTTGAGGGCCCTATCGTTTTTTGCAAAATCATCTCCCTAGGGGAAGGGTGTGATCAAAGTGTTCCAGCCCATGTTCACACCCCCGGCAGAAACGACCCTGAGCATACGACAGATCTGAAATCATGCTTCAACCGGATGTTTGACTCTGTTGGGCGCGAATTTTGTGAAGGAGGCAAACCGCGTGAAGATCGTTGTCCTTGACGGTTATGCCGCGAATCCCGGAGATCTTTCCTGGGACGGGTTGGCCGAGTTCGGCAAATTGACGGTTTATGATCGTACGCCGGCCGCGTTGACTGTCGAACGCGCCAGCGGTGGCGAAGTCCTGATGACCAACAAGGTGTTCCTCGGTGCTGCCGAGATCGCTGCATTGCCCGACCTGGTTTATGTCGGCATCCAGGCCACGGGCGTCAATGTTGTGGATCTGGACGCCGCGCGACAGCGTGGCATCGCAGTCACCAACGTTCCCGCCTACAGTACCGCTTCCGTTGCCCAGCATGTGTTTGCCCTGCTGCTCGAGCTGGTCCGCGGCGTCGGTCGTCACAACGAAATGGTCAGGCAGGGCGTCTGGAGCAACTGCCCTGATTTCGCTTTCCAGGTCACACCGCAGATCGAGCTGGCAGACAAGGTCTTCGGCATCGTCGGATTTGGCGATATCGGCCAGGCTACGGCGAAGATTGCTGCGGCTTTCGGCATGCGCGTCGTGGTGCATACGCGGACCCCGGACCCGCAAACCTTCCCGGATATCGATTATGTCGCACTGGACCAGCTGTTGACCGAAGCCGATGTCATCAGTTTGAGCTGTCCGCTGACACCGGACACGGAGAGGCTGATCAATGCCGAGCGCCTGGGCCTGATGAAGGAAACCGCTTACCTGATCAATACCGGTCGCGGCCTGCTGGTCGATGAAGCGGCGCTGGCCGATGCATTGCGCAACGGTGTCATAGCCGGTGCCGGCCTCGATGTTTTATCCCGGGAGCCGCCGCCCACGGACAACCCCCTCCTCGATGCACCGAACTGCTTTATCACGCCTCACCTGGCGTGGGCAACCAGGGCGGCGAGACAGAGGCTGGTCGATGAACTTGCCGCGAACCTTAAGGCATTCCTCACCGGCGAGTTGCGCAACCGGGTTGATTAAAATAGTTTCGCGGGTCGAACCATGCGATAAGCCGGATCCCTTTATAAGTTTCGGTACTGCCGGTGGTAAGATGCCTCATCAGCCTGATCTTGACACCCCATATTAAAAGCACTAGAGCGAGGCCCCCTGTAACGGGCCGGCTCGTCTCCTCTGCCATTCCTGGAAACCATAAACCTTTGCGAGCATTTATAGCCCTCTGCTGAGAGAAGGCGTTTTTGCATACTATTGTTACTGGATAAAAGTATGGCGTCCGGCAGTACGCGAACTGCCGGTTTTCCTTGTTGGTGTTAGAATGATTAAAAGATGGAATTCAAAGCTCTGCATACTTGGGATCTGAGCCCCGGGCAAGCCATCGCTCTGCAGAAACAATTGGCTGGCCGAGTGCTCCTCGAGAATTTACTTCCCGAGGCGCTGAATACCGTTGCCGGGGTTGATGTCTCCTACAAAAAGTGGGGCCGTTTGTTTCATGCTGCCGTCGTGGTGCTCGACTACCAGTCGATGACGGTGCTGGAGACGACCACAGCCAGCGGCGAATGCCGTTTCCCTTATGTTCCCGGCCTGCTGTCCTTCCGGGAACTGCCGATCTTGCTGCAGGCCTTTACCAGGCTCGAAACCGTTCCCGACGTCATCCTGGCTGATGCGCAGGGGATTGCCCACCCCCGCCGGCTGGGTCTCGCCTGCCACCTGGGGTTGTGGCTTGATCTGCCGACGATCGGTTGTGCGAAGAGTCGCCTCTGTGGGGTGCACGAGGAGCCCGGTGCGGCAAAAGGCTGCTGGGTGCCGCTGCTGGATGCCGGTGAAGAGGTCGGGCGGGTGGTCAGGACCAGGGCGCGGGTCAAGCCGCTTTACGTCTCGCCGGGACACAAGGTTGGCTTCGACGCTGTGCTTGACATAACGCTGCAATGCAGTCGTGGATATCGGCTTCCGGAGCCGACCCGGCAGGCGCATCTTTTGAGCAATAAGGTCAGATCTGCAAGCGCGGCGCGAAGTCTGAAGTGCGATTGAAGCAATCACACTATTTCACTTTCTTTAGCCTGAGACCACCTAGGCGACGCTCACATTCAAGGTGCCAACCTTCTCAATGGCCGCTTCCAGCCGGTCACCACTGACGATTCTGCCGACGCCTGACGGTGTGCCGGTCAGCAAGATGTCACCGCTTTCGAGGGTAAAATAGGCCGAAGCCGCTGCAATCAATTCCGCGACTGACCGCATCATATCCGCAGTGTTGCCATCCTGGCGCACCATGTTATTGACGGTCAGTTTGATCTGCAGCCTTTGCGGGTCGCCAACCTGGTCCGCGCCAATGAAGGCTGAAAGCGGGCAAGCCGTGTCGAACGCCTTGGCGATCTCCCAGGGCAGGCCTTTTTCCTTCTGGGCACTCTGCACGTCGCGCAGGGTCAGGTCCAGAGCGACGGCATATCCCGCCACGTGGCCCAGCGCTTTATTCGCTACAACATTCTTGGCCCTGGTACCGATCAGGACTGCAAGCTCAACCTCGTGATGGCAATCCGTTGAGTGAGGAGGGATGACGATCGTTCCGCCTTCCCCGATTATCGAACTGGCCGGCTTGATAAAGATCACCGGTTTGTCGGGAACCTGGTTGCCGAGCTCCTTGATATGTTCGGCGTAGTTGCGTCCGATGCAGACGACTTTTCCGACCGGGATGTCTGTGTTGCCGAGTTTTACCGTATGCATAGTGGACTCCGGAAAAATAAGGATTGAATAACTGGATAAAATTTAACGCAAAGGTGCAAAGGTGCAAAGGGAAACCGTACTAAAATACGGTTAAAGATGAATAATGTGCATGTCAATTCGACTTCATACTGCTATATTTGAAACACTGGATATTTTGATAACTTCAAGAGAAGATCCATGTTCCTGCCGATCGGCGATGTACCAAACCCGAAAACCACTCCCTATGTCAACTGGCTGTTGATCGGGGTCAATATTGCCGTATTTATCATCGTCACACTCCCTTTGAGTGCGACACGCCCAGCCCTCGATAACCCGATGTTGCTTGACTACCTGAACGCGATCGGGGCACAGGGGAACTGGCCGGTGCAGTTGATTTACCAGCATGTCTCGGCCTACGACCTGGTCGTCTTCAAGTACGGTTTCCGTCCGGCGGTGTTCTCCCCGGTGAGCATGTTCACGGCCATGTTCCTGCATGGCGGGTGGATGCACCTGGCCGGCAACATGCTGTTCTTGTGGATTTACGGTGACAATGTCGAGCACCGGCTCGGCCATATCGGCTACCTGGTTGCTTATCTTGCCGCCGGGCTAGCCGCGACGTTGTTCTTCGCCATGTTCGTCCCCAACTCGCAGATACCGATGCTTGGAGCGTCGGGGGCCATCTCAGGGGTGCTCGGATTTTATTTCATCTGGTTTCCGCGCAACCGGATCAAGGTTTTTGTTTTTCTCTTTCCCCTGATTATGACCACACTGCTGATACCGTCCCGTATCGTCCTCGGCGTCTACCTGGTGATCGACAACGTCCTGCCGTTTCTGACCCGTCCGGTAGAAGGCAGCGGGGTCGCCTACGGTGCACACATCGGTGGCTTCCTGGCCGGTCTCGGCCTGGCCCTGGCAATCGACCGGTTGCCCGGGTTGTTGAAGATGAAGGGGACTATCCCGAAGCCGAGCCGCAAGCGGGAAAACCTGGTCGACACAGTGACAGACATCGTTCGCTCGATCGACCGTGACAACCTGCCGCACGCGGTGTCAAGGTATGCGGAGCTGGAAAGTCGTGCGCAACGCGGCCAGCTGTCGACAGGCAATATTCTCAAGATCGGAGATTACCTGCTGGACATTGGAGAACCGGACGAGGCGCTGACGGTTTACCGCAGATTGATTGCCGAACGGCCCGGAGACAGTCAAATTGACCATGCCTACCTGGGTGCGGGGCGCGCCATGTTGCACAAAGAACGCTGTGAAACGGCAGCCTGGCATTACCTGGTCGCCGCCGTCGACCTGGCGCAGTCACCGCAAGTTGCCGAAGATGCCAGGCGTTATATGAAGATGATCGAGGAGGCGGAGGGTTAGAGCAGAGGCTGGGGACCGGGGGCTTGAGTCTAGTTAAATCGAATTCACCCCACTTGCTTGTGATTTGTTCAGTGATGCTGTTCAAGTATGGCTTCAGGTTCTAGTTGACCAGTCTCCAGTCTCCAGCCCCCAGCAACCGAACCTATGTACGATTATCCCCTGTACCGACCGCCGAGCGAGGCACGCAGCCAGATTTTCCAGATCACCCTGGGATGTTCGCAAAATCACTGCACCTTCTGCGGAATGTACAAAACCAAGCAGTTCAAGATTCGGCCTGTTGCCGACATCAGGGCTGAAATATCACAAATCCCCGCATACCACAGAACCTACGTGCAGAGGGTGTTCCTCGCCGACGGAGACGCCTTGGTCTATCCCCAGGCTGGACTTGTCGAAATTCTCGATCTTCTTGCCGATAATTTCCCGAAGCTCAACCGGATCGGCATCTATGCCTCACCCAATAGCCTGAAAAGCAAGTCTGTCGCCGAGTTGACCCTGCTGCGGGAGAAGAAACTGCGGATCCTCTACTTCGGCCTGGAAAGTGGTGATGCGCAGACCCTGTCGGCGGTGCGCAAGGGTTTTACACCGGACGAAATGATGAGCCTCTGCCGCCGGGCCCGGCAGGCCGGGATGAAACTCTCGGTGACGGCGATCCTCGGTCTGGCCGGCCAGGAACGCAGCCGGGAGCATGCCCGGGCCACGGCTGAATGGATCACGTCATTGTCGCCGGAATTTTTTTCGCTTTTGACTATGTTCCGGCGCCACAACGGTGATTTCCTGCGGTCGATCACTCCGCTGACCAATGGCGAGGTTATTCAAGAAGCACTCGAAATCGTCCGTCACCTCGCCCCGCAGAAAACCATTCTGCGTTCCAATCATGTCTCGAATATCCTGCACCTGGCAGGATCCTACCCGAAAGATCGTGACAGAATCATCGCCCAGGCCGAACAGGCGCTAGCCCATGCCAGGCAGTACCCGGGATGGTTTGATGAGGTTCCGGATTATTCTGAAGAGAATTTTTAAGAGGGGGAGGTTCTGGATTTCCGGCAGAAGATGGTTAACCTGTCGCCTTTTCCCGTCGTCCTTTGGTCTTCAAAGGATAAGGGTTCTAAGCTCAATACCTGACAGTAGCAATCGGTCTCATCAGCGTGACCTGGCTACCCCATTTTGACAGCGGTACGGCGAGGCCCTCCGTAACGGGCCGGCTCGTCTCCTCTGCTGTTCATGGAAAACATATCCCCTTCGTGAACGTCTATAGCCCTCCGCTAGGAGAAGGCATTTTGCATACTTTTGTTGCCAGATAAAAGTATGGCGTCTGGCGGGACGACCCGCCGGTTTTGCTTTTATCAGCTGAAATTAAAAACAAAGCAAAACTCGGGGGTCGCGCCCCCGACGGCGCCTTACTCTTTTACTGGCCTAAAAGAGTAAGCAGAAAGGGACTGCGCTGCGCTGGGCATGTCTGGCTCGATTTGCTGGCCACCTCAATTCAGACAGGATTATTGAACAAAATGACTACCTTTCCCCCGCAGGACCCGAAGCTCTTTTGAGCCTCTCCATTTGTGGAGAATTGCCAAGGCTACCAGGTTTTTTAGCTTTTTAATCCTATGGCAATTAAAAAGGGAAAAGTATTGGAATAATCAGGGTCGCAATGATCCAGACCATGATATTCAACGGCGCGCCAACCTTGGTGTAGTCGAAGAACTTGTAGCCCCCGGGGCCCATGACCAGAGCATTCGACTGATGGCTGATCGGAGTCATGAAGCACATCGATGCGGCGATGGCGACGGCCATGAAGAAGGGGCGGGGAGACACGGCGAGTTCGATGGCCGTGTTGTAGGCGATCGGCGCGACCAGCACGGCCGCTGCCGAGTGGCTCATGACTTCGGTGAGACAGGAGGTGATCAGGAGAACCGCGCCGAGGACGACCCACGGCCCATACGAACCGACCCCTTCGATGATCAGGTGAGCCAGCAGTTCGGCCGCACCGCTGTTGTGCATGGCGTGGCCCAGAGGCAGAGTCCCGGCAATCAGGATGATGATCGGCCAGTCGATACTGTCGTAGGCCTCCTTGATCGTCAGGCATCGGGTCAGGACCATGATCAGAGCACCGAAGGTTGCGGCGACCATGATCGGCGTCGCCCCGGTAACGCTCAACAGGACCACGCCGAGGATCGTCCCTGCGGCGATCGGTGCACGCCGGGGCCGGTAGGGCACCGGGTCAACACCTCCCAGGACCAGGAATCCATGCCCGCTGGCAAGGTGCCGGACTTTTTCCTCTGTGCCCTGCAACAACAAAACATCGCCGAATTTCAGGACGACGTGGTCGACTTTACGGACCACCGGCGCACCGCTACGCCAGATTGCCAGAACAGTCAGTCCGTGCGTACTGGCAAAACGTTCCTGGCGCAGGGTTTTGCCGACCATGTCGCTGGTCGGAGTGAGCGACGCTTCGACGACCACGATCTCTTCTCCCGAACTGGTCTCTGTGGGGTTGTCCCGCTCGGCGACGACCAAAAGCCCCTTTTCCTTGCGGACCTTCAGGATCCCTTCCGGGTCTCCTTCAAGGAACAGGATATCTCCGGAGCGAAGCTTGCGGTTGCGTTTCGGCTGCGGATATTTCCTCCGGTTGCGCAACAGGGCGCGGACCTTCATATTGAAGTCGCGTTCCAGCATGCTCTGGCTGATCGTCTGGCCATGCAGCGGCGAAGACTCGAGAATCTCGACCTCGGTAATGTATTCCTTGACCTGGTATGCCTCGGTCAGGGTGCCGGATTTGCGCTGCGGCAACAGCCTGTGGCCGAAGAACGCCATGTAACCGATGCCACAGGCAAGCAGGACCAGGCCGAGCGGGGTAAAGGAAAACATCCGGAAACTTTCGCCGGTGTACTCCTGCAGGAGAGCGTTGATCAGGATGTTGGGCGGCGTGCCGATCAGGGTGCAGACACCGCCCAGAAGTGAACCGAAAGCCAACGGGATGAGCAGCTTGCTGGGCGAGAGTTTGGTCTTCCGGGCGACCGTGATGACGACCGGCATGAGCACAGCGGTCGCGCCAATGTTGTTGATGAACGCTGAAAAGAAGGCCACAGTACCCATGATCGAGGCAATCATCAACGTCTGGTTGTGTCCGGTCAGGCGTATCAGGTGCTCGCCGAGCTTCGAAATCGAACCGGTGTAGGAAATGCCCGCGCCGAGGACGAACATCGCAGCCACGGTAATCACCGCGGGGTTGCTGAATCCGGAGAAGGCTTCTTGCGGCGAAACCAGCCCGGCCAGGGCGACCGCCAGCAGGACCATCAGGCTGACGATATCCATGCGCAGCCATTCCGTGGCGAAGAGAATGATGGCAATCAGCAGAATGGCAAGGGTGAGGGCGATATCCATGTATAGCCTGATAATGATTTCAGTTGTTTAGAGTGTCGTTACTATTTTACTGGAGAATGCCCCAAGCTCAAGTGGAGAAAGCCTTTGCCGCTGATATCGGTGATGAAGATGCAATGATGGCAGAAATCAGGGCGATGCCGTGTGCCCCTGCTGCCCGCACCGCGGCAGCTCTTGCCGAAGTGATGCCGCCGAGGGCGAAGACCGGCAAGGTGCTGTTGTTGCAGGCTTCGGCCAGAGCCGGCAAGCCTTGTGGGGCACCGTAAACGGCCTTTGATGGCGTGGCGTAAACGGGTCCGAAAGTGACGAAGTCGGCGCCCTGCTCACAGGCTGTCTGAATTTCGCCGCTATTGTGCGTGGAAACCCCGATCAACATCTTTCTGCCGATTCTGCTGCGGACAACCTCTGTGGCTTGGGAATGTCCGCCGAGGTGGACGCCGTCGGCATCCACGGCAAGGGCGACATCGATCTTGTCATTGATCAGCAGCCGGGCACCGTACTGACGGGTCAAGGTCCGCAGCTCTCGTGCCAGTGGCAAAAGATCGGCGACAGAGAGGTCTTTCTCCCGGAGCTGGACGGCCTGGACGCCGCCCTGCAGGGCAGCTTCAATAACGCCAGGAAGAGTCTTCCCGGCAGGAACCTGGTGACGGTCGGTGATCAGGTAGAGGTTGAAGTCGACGAGGTTAAACATGGCAGCCACCAAGGCACAAAGACACAAAGGAAATGGTTGTATCGATCTTGCGGCGGTCTTCTAAAATAAACGGGTTCCCCGAAAATTAATTCCAGATTACTTGGTGCCTTCGTTGCAAACAGACAATCAAACAATCTTGTTTTGTAAAAAAGCCCCATCCCAGTCCTTCCAGACCGGGTCATAGCCGCGTGATCTGAGAATCTCGGCAATTTCCGCAGGTGTGCGGTCGTCGTCGATCGTGAACTGCTCGGTGGCCGAGCCTTGTGCGGCGTAACCACCGGGGGCGGTACAGGATCCGGCACTCATCTGGGTGATCCCGAGGGGCAGCAGGTTGTCGCGCAGGCCAGCACTCTCCCGGGTGGACAGAACCAGCCCGGCGTCGTGCAGCAGCAGGCGCATGGCGCACATCAGCTGGACGAACTGCCGGTCTGAAACCGGGTGAGGAGGTTGGAAGCCGCCCTCGGCGGGGCGCAGGCGCGGGAAGGAAACCGTCAGCAGTGTGCGCCAGTAGTGCCGCGCCAGATAGCGACCGTGCAATCCGGCGAAGAAGGCTTCGCTGCGAAAGTTCCCCAACCCCAGCAAAAAGCCGATGCCGATCCGGCGTAGCCCCGCTGCCCCACCGCGTTCGGGGGTTTCCAGGCGGAAGCGGTAATCCCTTTTGCGACCGCTCGGGTGCAGATGCGCGTAGAGCTCAGGGTCGTAGGTCTCCTGGTAGATCGTCAGGGCATCAACTCCGGCGTCGACCATTTTACAGTAGCCGTCGGTCTCCATCGGGTAGACTTCGATGCCGATCGAGGAGAAGAGCGGTCGGATGCGTTCGGCAGCTGCCGCGATAAAGTTGTTGTCGACTTGTCCCGGCGCCTCACCGGTCAGCAGCAGAATGTGACGGAAGCCCTGGTCATGCAGGATCCGCGCGTCTTTCTCGATCTCGTCCAGGGTCAGGGTGCGGCGCGGGATGCGGTTGTGCACTGAGAACCCGCAATAAAGACAGCTGTTGTGGCATTCGTTGGAGAGATACAGCGGGGCGTAAAGCAGAATGGTGCGACCAAAGCGACGTAGAGTAATGGCGTGAGCCCGCTGGGCGATTTCTTCGATGAAGGCCTCGGCTGCCGGCGAGAGCAGGGCCATGAAGTCTCGATGATCAAGCTGCTCGGCGGCCAGTGCCCGCTGCACATCCGCTGCGGTCATGGCCTCGATTTCTTGCAGGACCAGCTTCGGGTCGTGTTTTTCGATTATGTCGTAGAAGCTCAT
>JBFLJZ010000267.1:0-3733 GCA_040882925.1 Desulfuromonadales bacterium | reverse complement strand
TCTTGTAATTATTATGGCCTTGCCTATAATTAAAGGCACTTAGTGCCTACTGAACAATGGAGGGCAGGGCCATGAATGCATCCATAGTTTTCGGATTATTCGCGCTTTATGTCGCATCCATCTCTCTTTACCTGGTTCTCGCTGGACGGCAAGATTCTTTGCTGGAAATGCTCCGGCGTTTCTGGGGCCGCACGCTTGGCCATGCCTTCTATTTTATTGCAAATGTCGGCCTGCCCCTCGTTCTTTGCGTTGTTTGCCTTGGTTGGGGGGTGCGGCAGTACGATCCTGCTCTTGTCTCTTATGATGTTTACAGATCCCTGCAGTTGAACGTTGAGTCATACCGGGATTTAAGGTCGCTTCAGCAGTCTGAACAAATTCCAGAAGCGATTGATATCATCTACGGCGCTTGATCTTGCTTTTCATTGTCTTGACAATCTCCAATATCGTTACTCTCTTCCTTCCCGACGTTAATATTGTCAGGGAGGTTTTTTTATGACAGAGCAGAATTCCACAGAGCAGGGCACAATTTCAATTCATACGGATAATATCTTTCCGATCAGGAACAAATGTCACGTTTTCTTGATCGGAGCAACCAGTTGCTTGCAAGGGTGAATGTTTAGGGGTTTATTGTTAACTTTGAGATGTGATTACTAAAAGAACAGGAGCCCTTAAGAGCTCCTGTTCTTTTTAGTAAAAGATAAATCCTGTGGTTGTCATTTCACTCTTGTGAAAATTCTTTTCTGTATTTCTCCCACTTCCGGTCAATCATGGCCTGCAAAGCGATAACATGCTCTTCATCATAAGCATTGTAGCGGGTCTGGAGATTTATATAGTCACCGACCGGTCGCAACGACTTCTTTTTCAATTGCTTTGATGACTGTCCTGTTAGCTGTTTCTTGCCGTTTTCTATTTCATAAAGATCAAATAGACCAGATTCTACAGCCATGCGGCCGATTGCCACGGTTTTATGTTCTTCAATGCCCCATCCAGGAGGGCAAGGCGTCTGGATGTGGATGTATTTCAGTCCCCTAATCTCTTTAGCCTTGAGTAGTTTGTCGTGGAAATCAAGTGGATAGCTGGCGGAACATGTTGCAATGTAGGCAGGATTGTGAGCGGCGACGATCTCCGGTACATTCTTGCTGTTTTCCTTTTTTCCAGAGTATGGGGTTGTCGTCGTCAACCCTCGTCGGGGGGTTGTCCCGGACCTCTGGACCCCAGTGTTCATGTAGGCTTCATTGTCGTAGCAGATGTAGATGATATCTTCATTGCGCTCAAGAGCCCCTGATAAAGCCTGGATACCGATGTCCGCAGTGCCGCCATCACCTGCCCAGGCAACCACCTGGGTCTTCTTGCCACGTCTCTTCATGGCGGCACGAACACCGGTGGCAATGGCTGCGGTCGAGGCGAAAGTGCAGTTAAGAACAGGCATCTGGGTAGCAGAAATCGGATAAAGTCCCTGCAGTACCGTCAAACAGCTGGGGGGGACGACGAAAATACAGTCGCGACCGAGTGCCTTCATGCCGATGCGGTAAAGGATGCTTAGACCGCACCCAGTGCAAGCCCGGTTTCCAGGGTGTACAAACTCTTCTTCGGTCAGGTTGATGACGTTTGTTTTTGCTATTGAGCTCATAACTGTAGTCCAATCCATTGCGGAGTATCTATGTGTTCAGGCTTTAATGTTTCTTCATTCAGGCAAGTATCTTTCACCGACTGATAAAGGTTTTCTGTGCGGATTTCACGGCCGCCCAGACCGGTGATGAAATTATGTAGCGTCGGTCTTGCCGGGTAGGGGTAGAGGGCCGATTTGAGGTCTGCATAAAGCGCTCCCTGGTTGCCGTAACTTAAACCTTTTTCAAAGACCAGAACGCTTTTGGCCGGTTGTAGAATCTTGGCGATATGGCTGGTGGGGAAAGGACGGTACATTTGTAAAGCCAGAACACCAACCTTGTAACCTTCCGCCCTAAGCTGATCGACGACATCATGGAACTGGTTTGCCAGAGACCCCATAGCGACCAATATGAATTCGGCGTCATCGCAACAATATGGATCACAGATTGGATTGCCGCCGCGGCCAAAGCTCTTATGATAATCAGCATCGATTTCTTCCCAGACATCCATGGCGAGGCGCATTTCATCATGCAGGTTTTTACGGACCTCCATGTAGCCGGGCCGCTTAACACCATTAATGTCAACGCGCGCATCAGGCAAGGTGACAGTGTTCAGGCTCTCGGGACGCTCAGGATTCAGGGTGTGCTTGTATTCATAGTCGGGTAAAAAAGCTTTGACATCCTCAGCATTTGGCAGTTCGAAAGGCATGTAGGTGTGTGAGAGGTAATAACCGTCATAATTGACCATTACCGGGATATGGACCAGCTCAGCTAACCGGAAGGCCTTGATAGTCATGTCGACAATTTCCTGATGGTCCTTGGCAAAGACCTGGATCCAGCCTGCATCACGTTGGCTGATTGCATCCTGATGATCGTTCCAGACTGACCAGGGAGCACCAACGCCTCTGTTGACAACGCACATGACCATCGGCAGCCGGGCGCCTGCTGCCCAATGTAACTGTTCACTCATATAAAGCAGCCCGTTCGAAGAGGTCGCAGTAAAAGATCGTGCTCCGGCACTCGCTGCTCCGATACAGACACCCAGAGCACTGTGTTCGCTCTCAACGGCAATATATTCAGCATCCATTTCACCAAGCGTGATCATTTCAGAAAGTTTCTCAGTGACCGGCGTTTGTGGCGTGATCGGGTAGGCCGCTATGACTTCAGCAGATGCGAGCTTGACAGCCAGGGCTGCGGCAACATTGCCCGATTCAATAAAGCTGTTATTCATCCTTGTCTCCTCCAGTGAATTCTTCCTCAGAGACCATACTAATAGCGCCCGTAGGACATTCTTCTGCACAGATTGAGCAGCCCTTGCAGTACTCGAGATCTATCTGAGGTTCAAGATCTTTGCTGACAGTGCTGTCAGGACAGTAGAGCCAACAAAGATGGCATGTATGCCTGCCGGTTTTGGCCGGAGTGCATTTGCTGTAGTCGATGATCGGCCGCTCAACTCTCCATGAGCCTGTGCGGCCGGCGTCGCCGGGACCGGATGTGCTTGCTGATGTCAATATCTTAAAGCGTGGATCAGGCATCTGCTCCTCCTGTTTTCGTTCCTTGCATCTGCGTTGATTCGAAGGACAAATGGGCAGCTTTGGCATTTTCTTCAGGTCTGCGATTGTAGAACTCTTTGGTGATGCAATTCGTCAGCAGGTCAATGTTTACCAGCCCGGAGGCCTTGGAAAGAACACCTATAATGCCACTGTTAACAACACCTTTGCGGAGTCCAGCCTCTGTCCCCAACTTCGTGACATTAGCAACGGCTACACGATAATTAGGGTATTTATGTTTTTCTACTGGGTGGGGACTGTTGATAACAAGAAGACCACCTGGCTTTAGGCCGGCAGTTACATCGACTTCGTTGAGAATCAGATGATCAAGGACCACGACGATGTCTGGTGATACGATCGGCGACAGATCGTAGATTTTCCCTTTGGCAATTTTTAACGATGTGCAGACTGGAGCGCCACGCCTTTCTGTACCGAAGGTCGGCGCCATTGCGACACCAGCGTAGCCACTCTTGAAGGCAGCTTCAGCAACGACCTTGGCTGCTGTGATTGCACCTTGACCACCGCGACCGTGCCATCGAATCTGTATCATCTGTGGAGATTCTTTCTGCATTGTTT
>JBFLJZ010000266.1:0-15095 GCA_040882925.1 Desulfuromonadales bacterium | reverse complement strand
GAAGATGCATTACTCTTCATCGACGAAAGTCATGTCACCGTCCCCCAGTTGGGAGGGATGTATCGCGGCGATCGCAGCCGCAAGGAGACCCTCGTCGAATACGGTTTCCGTCTGCCCTCGGCACTGGATAACCGGCCGCTGACCTTCGATGAGTTCAGCGACAAGAAGCTGCAGACGATCTACGTCTCTGCGACACCCGGCGATTATGAGCTGAGCAGTGCTGCCGGCGTCGTTGTCGAACAGATCGTCCGGCCGACCGGTCTGGTCGATCCGCCACTGGATGTGCGTCCGGCCGGTAACCAGGTTGATGACCTGATCGACGAAATTCGCCGGACCGTGGCAAAGCAGGGGCGGGTCCTGGTGACCACGCTGACCAAGCGAATGGCCGAAGATCTGACCGGCTACCTGGATGAAATCGGCATCCGGGTGCGCTACCTGCACTCCGATATCGATACCGTCGAACGAATCCGCATCATCCGCGCTCTGCGCCAGGGGGAATTCGATGTGCTGGTCGGCATCAACCTGCTGCGCGAAGGCCTCGATATCCCGGAGGTTGCCCTGGTGGCGATCCTCGATGCCGACAAGGAAGGCTTCCTGCGCAGCACACGTTCACTGATCCAGACCTGCGGCCGTGCCGCACGCAACCTTGATGGCCGGGTGATCATGTACGCCGACCGGGTCACCGGCTCGATGCAGAACTGTATCGATGAAACGGAACGACGCCGGGCTGCCCAGCTGAGCTACAATCAGCGCCACGGCATCACCCCGGAGTCGGTGCGCAAATCGCTGCGCTCAATCCTGGACGATCTCGGCCAGGGACAAACTGCCCTGGAAAGCCTCGCTGCCGAAGCCCTGACGGCATATGATTCCTGCGATGAGCTGAACGCGGAGATCGAGCGGCTGCGCACCGAAATGCTGCAGGCGGCGGCCGAGCTAGAATTTGAAAAAGCCGCAGAGCTGCGCGACCGGATCCACCTTCTCGAAAAGCAGGAGCTTGTCCTGCGTAGCTGAACAAATGTTTTGCCGACAGGAGGTCGTTGGTTGCAGGGGAAAAAAAGGTTCAGCTCGGCATGGCCCGCTGTTCGTTGAGATAGACCCAGCCTTTGACAATCCGGTAGATCAGCCAGAGCGAGGCCGCCAGCAGGATCGCCCAGCCGATCAGGATCAGGGTTGTGACGCTGCCGATGACCAGCCACAGGAGCGTGTACCAGAAGGTTCTGGTCTGCCAGCGGAAGTGACTTTCGATCCAGCTCCCCTGCACATCATCCATGCGCACATAGTTGATGATGACGCCGGCAAACAGGGTCAGGCTGCCGGTCAACAGGCTGGCTGCCTGGAGGCCGTAAACGATCATCGCCAGGCGCTGAAGTCCGGTTTCGACGGGGGAGTTGATTTGGCCCTGCCATGTATTCTTCACATTTGCCAGTATATGAGATGATGCCGAGTTTTTCCAGTCGCGATCTGCAGCAGAAAGCTTTTGTTTTCCTTGGGGACTGCCGTTACAATGATCGGGTTGAGTTTATCGCTGAACACGGAGATGGTTAGCGGCTAGACATGGGCTATCGCAATTTACAGGAAACGGTTGTCGCCCTCGACAAGACCGGCCAGCTGAAACGCATTGACGTCGAGGTCGATCCGTATCTCGAGATCGGCGCCATCCAGCGCCGGGTTTATGCCGCCGGGGGGCCGGCCCTGCTGTTTTCCCGCGTCAAGGGCTGCGGCTTGCCGATGTTGGGTAACCTGTTCGGGACTCTGGAGCGTGCCCGCTTTTTGTTCCGCGACACGCTGCCGGCGATAGAACGCATGGTTGCATTCAAGGTTGATCCGGGCGAGGCGATGCGTAACATCCCTGCCGTGTTTGGCCTGGGCCGTCATGCCTTGAGCCTGCTGCCAAAATTGGTCGGTCGGGGGCCGGTTCTGGAACAGCAGACGAACCTGGCAGGCTTGCCGCAGCTGGTGTCCTGGCCGAATGATGGCGGTGCCTTTATCACTCTGCCGCAGGTCTATAGCGAAGCTCCCGGCAAAGAAGGCTGGAAGAAATCCAACCTCGGCATGTACCGCATGCAGATCTCCGGCGGCGAATACGCCAGCGACGAAGCGGGGCTGCATTACCAGATCCATCGCGGAATCGGCGTACATCATGCCGAGGCGTTGGCAAAGGGACAGCCGCTGCCGGTTAATGTCTTTGTCGGCGGCCCGCCGAGCCTGAGTCTCGCCGCGGTCATGCCATTGCCGGAGGGAATGCCGGAGCTGGCTTTCGCCGGGTTGCTCGGTGGTCATCGTCTGCCGGTGGTCAAAACGCCCAACGGCCTGCTGGCCCCGGCGCAGGCCGACTTCTGCATCTGTGGGCGGATGCTGCTCGACCAGGTGCGTCCGGAAGGCCCGTTCGGCGACCATCTCGGTTATTACAGCTTGAGACACGATTTCCCGGTCATGCAGGTAAGCCATGTTTTTCACCGCCGGGGTGCAATCTGGCCGTTCACCACCGTTGGCCGGCCGCCCCAGGAGGACACCACGTTCGGAGCCCTGATTCACGAAATGACCGGTGCCGCGATACCGGATCTGGTGGCCGGGGTCCGCGCGGTACATGCTGTTGATGCGGCTGGAGTTCACCCGCTGCTGCTGGCGGTCGGCAGTGAGCGCTACACCCCATATGCGGACGCTGGCGGCCCGCAGGAGCTGCTGACCCAGGCCAATGCCCTGCTCGGCCAGGGTCAGCTGTCACTGGCGAAGTACCTGCTGATCGTCAACCAGGCCGACTGCCCGGACCTGGATATCCATGATATCGATGCGTTCCTGCAACACCTGCTCTGCCGGGTTGATTGGCGCCGGGACCTGCATTTCCAGACTCGTACCACCATCGATACCCTGGATTACACCGGCGAGGCGTTGAACGCCGGGTCCAAGGTTGTCATCGCCGCGTCAGGCCCGGTCCGCTGTGCCCTGGCAAAAGAGCTGTCCGGTGAATTGCGCCTGCCGACCGGGTTTACGCGACCGGGCATCGCTCTGCCCGGGGTCCTGGTGGTCGAGGGAGAACCCTGGCAGGGTGAACGCGGCCTGCCCGCGCCGGACCTGGTTGCTTTCTGCCGGTCCTATACCCAGGATGATGAAATCAACGATTTCCCCCTGATCGTCATCGTCGATGACGCGGAGTTCGCCAGCCGCAACCTCAACAACCTGCTCTGGGTCACCTTTACCCGCTCGGCACCGGCCTCTGACATCGAAGGCATCGAATCTTTCACCCAGGTCAAGCATTGGGGGTGCCGCGGCAGTCTGGTGATTGACGCCCGGAAGAAAGACTATCACGCACCGCCACTGGAGGACGATCCTGCTGTCGAGGCACGGGTTGATGCTCTCGGTGCTCCCGGAGGTCCATTGCATGGCATTATCTAACTTAAACCAGTTCCTCTCGGTCTGTAAGAAATGCAGGCCCTGATACGCACTTTAACCTGATGCTGGACAGGGCAGCGCCCCGAAAGAGCCAGCAGTTCAGCAAACGGGTTGGAATCTTATTGACAACCCGCCTAAACCCCTTAGCCTTTATAGCCATGGGGTTTTGTTTCCCCCCTGGGCACAAGACCGGCAGATAAGTTCTGTCGCCTGAAACCAAAACACGCAAGTCAATAACCTTTGCACAAGTGACCAGTTAACCGGGAGCGGGTACGTTATGAAGCACATTATCAGTTCCGCGCAAACCTGTTTGGATTGCAAGGACCCGTCATGTGAAAAGGGCTGTCCTGTCAACACTGCTATCGCTGACATGATCAGGCTGTTTCTGGAGGGAGAAATCAGGGCCGCGGGTGAGATGCTGTTCGACAACAACCCGCTTTCCATCGTCTGTTCTCTGGTGTGTCCGCATGAAAGCCATTGCGAAGGGCACTGCGTGCTGAACAAGAAGGGCACGCCGGTCAATATCGGTGGCATCGAAAACTACATCTCCACCTACTACATGGAGCATCGAGAGTTCGAAAAACCCGAACCTAACGGCAGGAAGCTGGCGATTATCGGCTCGGGCCCGGCGGGCTTGTCGCTGGCGATGATGATGGCCCTGAAGGGCTACGGCGTGACCATCTACGAAGCGTTTGACAGTATCGGCGGCGTCTTGCGGTTCGGCATCCCGGACTTCAGGCTGGACAAATGCATTCTGGAGATGATCGAGGAAAAGCTGGTCAAGGTGGGCGTCAGGATCAGAAAGAACTGCATGATCGGTAAAAATATCACGGTTGATGACCTGTTCCGGGATGAGTTTGATTCGGTCTTCATCGGCACCGGCGTGTGGCGACCAAAGACTTTGGGTATCAAGGGAGAGAGCCTGGGCAATGTCCACTTTGCCATCGATTATCTCAAGACTCCCAAGGCTTACGATCTGGGCAAGAAGATTATCGTCATCGGCGCCGGCAATGTCGCGATGGATGTTGCCAGGACGGCGATCCGGACCGGCGCGCAAGAGGTCTCAATCATGTACCGGGGGGGCGAAGACACGATTCCCGCGGAAAGAATAGAGTTGGAGCACGCCAAGATTGACGGGGTGAGGCTCGACCTTCACAAGGCCCCGCTGGAGTTCACCGAAACGGGGGTTAAGTACGAGACAACGAACCTTGAGGAGAATAAGGAAGGTTTTGTCGCGGCTGATTCCGTTTTGATTGCCATCAGTCAGACGGCAAGGGATTTAATCGTCAGAAACACTGCCGGGTTGGACCTGGCCGACGACGGCCTGCTGGCGAGCGATGCTGATGGCCGGACCACCCGCGAAGGCGTGTTCGCTTCCGGAGACGTAGTTACCGGCGCGCGGACAGTTGTTGAGGCGGTCGCTTTTTCAAAAAGAGTTGCCGTCGCAATCGACGAGTATATCGTCAATAAATACTCACGTTAAAAGCCGACAGTTTTGCTCAACCTCGTCGTGGATAACTTTAGGTTGCACAGTCTCCCCAAACTAAGCCTCTGTAGACATCAGATTATTTTGAAACAGGAATAAGACCATAGCCCGCGAATAATAGACATAAGACGGCCCTGCCATGGTCATCACGGCAGGGCCCTTTTTATTGTCCGAGCGAGGTTTTTTAGCCCGGCCCGATCCGGCGATCAGTTCTGTCCACGCAGCTGATCGAGAATTTCCGGGTTCTCCTCTTCGAGTGCCAGCAGGGTATGGCAGGTATTGCAGTCGGCGGAGATGGTTTTGCCGTCGGGGCTTGTATGCAGGTCGTCGTGGCAGCGGAAGCAGCCGATGTCGAAGCCTGGGCCATGGCTGATGTGATCGGTATAGGTGCCCCATGCGACCTTCATCTCCGGGAAGACGTTGTCGCTGTAGGCGGCAACCACCCCCGTGATCGCGTCCTCGAGAAGTTTCGGTTTTGCCGCGATCAGTTCGGGGTATTTGTCGCGGTACCAGGCGTTGAGCTGCGCGGTAATCGTCTCGCGGGCCTGGTCCCCCGTTTCATAGTCCGCCGTGATGAGTTCCAGCGCCTGACGCTTGATATACGGCATCTCCGTAGGGATGTCGCCTTCGGCGAGCTTGCGGTCAAGGGCATCGTTCGGCGTCAGGTAGATATGTGACGGCCGGTTGTGACAGTCAATGCAATCCATCTCGCGCATTTCAACCGCGTTCGCCGCCTCGCTCAGCAACTCTGCGGCATCATCGGTCCTGAAGACGGTCTCCGTGCCGTCAGCCTGGGTCAGGATCACTTCCGGGATGATCATGCGGCTGTGGTCGGTGGCCCGGTAGGTGATCTTGTTCTCCGGGGCGACGTGCCAGTGAATGCCGTGTGAGCTTTGCACGCGGTCACCGGCACTGCCGATTTTCATCAGCAGGACATCATGCACGGCGGTGTTCTGCTCGTCCGCCAGGAAACGACTGGTCACGGCCAGCTTGTCGCCGTGGAACAGCTCCGGCCGATGACACTCCTCGCAGGTCTCGCGTGCCGGACGCAGACCGTGCACCGGTGTCTCGATCGGCGTCGGGTAGGTCGAGGCCGCGACCGCGAGCAGCTGCCGGGCACCGGAGATCTTCGATTTGACAAACCAGTCGGCGCCGGCACCGATATGACATTCGACACAGGATACGCGCGAATGGGGAGAGTTTTCATAAGCCGTATGTTCCGGATTCATGACCGTGTGGCAGAACTGGCCGCAAAACTGGGTGGACTCCATGTAGTGGTAAGCGCGGTAGAGGAACATGCTGAAAACGGCGAAATTGACCGATGTGAGCAGGACGATCAGGAAGACGTTCCTGCGCAGCCGACCGAACATGCCCGGCTCGGTGAAATATTTACGCAGGTATTGCAGGGTGAAGAGGTGCACGTCCCTCTCGCCGCGAAAGAAGAAGGCCCCGATAAATACCATCGCCAGTCCGCCGAGGAAGAATGGACCGAGTGCCAGGTAGACGGCGGCACCGAAGTAGGGGTTCTTGATGTGCCAGACGGTGTCCGCCAGCATGTATGCCAGGAGGAAGGGGGTGGTGATGGTTACCACCATTGCGCCGATCAGGGAGACACGGCTGCGGCTGATGCCGAGGAAAAAGTCCTTGACGATGTCGAATTGTCCCATGGAACACTCCTGTCGGTCGCGTAAATTGCCGACTTTTTATTAATAATACGGGCAGAAAAATTAAAATATCAGGATAGCAGGCGCTGACTTAACAAAGATTAATTGGGGATTTTTTATCAAAATGGGCTAAAAAAAACAAGCAAAAAAGGACAGTTAGAAGTTTTTAAAGAAAAATTAAGTTTTTTTAACATTTTTGCTTGACATGAATGATCTCTAATGTTAAAATTTTAATCAAGATCAATTAAAAAAAATTAACCCAAGGGAGGACATTATGAAAACTCAAAGCCGCTTCATGGATACCGTAAAAAGCTCTTACCTGGTCCTCGTCATCGCCGCCCTCGGCGTGTTTGCCTTCATCTCGGCCGTTCTGATCGCTTGGCCGGCACTCGCCTACATCGGCGCCAAATTGTTCAACTAGGATTCATTAACCCAGGCCTCGCCGCAACAGCGAGCGACACCCATAAGGAGGAAGATCATGAATAGCGCAGCCAACATCATCAATGCCGTTAAAGCCAGTTACACGTTAGTCATCATGGGTGTCCTCGGCGTCTTCGCCTTCATCTCGGCGGTCCTGATCGCCTGGCCGGCACTCGCCTACCTCGGCGCCAAGATGTTCAACTAAACTGATAAACAACAGGGGACCGAAAACACTCGGTCCCCTCTAGCACGTTCCAGAGCTTTATCTTCTTTACTCCTCCATTGTTTGATACGTAAAAAGGCCGCCCTCGATCGGGGACGGCCTTTCATTTCGTTAGAAACTCTAGCAGAGACTTTTTAAACTATTTATAGATACCAGCACCGACAAACATATCCGTAAAGCCAACGCGGCGAATATAGGTAAATTTATCTGCGACCTCTCGGCTTCTGGGCAGCGTCCACTTGTACCAAATCCAGCCTTCTCCATTGCTCTTGGCGATCTCTATGAATTCGACAATAATTTTTTTAGGTTCTTCTTTGTTCTTATCGACCAGGTCAAGAAGAGGGCCTCTTTCCATCAGCTGAGGAATGGCCGGATGCGCAAGCATGTTGCCATCAAAATCCATCAGAAAAACGTAAGTGTCTTTCCAGACAAACTGGCCATCGATATTGGCAATCTCTGAAATCCCGGCCTCCTTATTTGTCAGGACCAATTCCTCTGCTTTTTTGCACATTTCGATAATTTCGGTCCGTGTCGCATGTACATGTTCTGCGGCGAGCACATGCGTAGTGGAGAGAGTGCATGCCACCATAAAAGTGGCAAAAGTGATAAGTACATTTCTCATGTAAGACTCCGTAATGTCGTGCTAACGATGATAGTTTTGTGACTCGGTTGACTATTATATTAGCAAACAGTTGCCCGCTTTCAATTCTGCTTTCTCCATGAACAAGCAGGGAGACCGTAACGACCCCCCTGCCTGATCATAATTGATTATTGGAACTGTTGCTTTACTTTTTGTGGCAGTCGTTACACTTTGTCGGGCCGCCCATCTCTTTGTGACAGCCTTTACAAGTTTTATGGCCAAAAGCCTTGTCGACACCAAACTTGCCGGGGGTACCCTCGTGGCATTTGCTGCAATCACCGTTAAGAGCGTCTTGGTGCTCTTTATGCTTGAAGGTAATGTTTCCTTTTTTGTTTTCGAAGGTCATAACGTCAGCTGCAGTAGCAACTGTAATGCCGGCAAATATCAAAATGATGGCGATGATCACAATTTTTTTCATTTCAGATTCCTTTCAAGAGTTTTCTTTTTAATTCAACAGGTATGATCCCTCTACCCGTGTTAATGCACTTGTTCATCTTTCATGAATGCGGGGAAAATTTTATTCAGAAACCAGAAGATCACGAAAGGTGTGACCATAACTGAAATGGCACCGAAGAGGCCTTCTCTGAAAGTCTCCCAGCTGGTTGGGAGGATCGGCATGTGATAATGCATGAAGCCTGCGAAGCTCAATGAGAACGCCTGGCCGCCGATAACGACGTTCCAACGCATCATGAAGACACCGAACATAACGAGTACGGTTGCGAGAACAGTCCTCTTGATTGTCCTGCCTGGTGCGACCATGAGTATAAATGGAATCACGTTGCCGATTGTGTACTGCATGATGAATATCTTGGTGAAGTCACGCTCCATAATCACTTCGCGCAGGATGTCCCACGATTTAACCTGAGTATAGCCACGGAAGATTAAATCCAGGATCTCCAGGGTAATTGCCGCGATCATGAAATACAGCAGGTAGTTGGAGACGATGCGAATTTCCTGCTCTTCTGCAGATTGCAGTTCTGATACCGATGGGGCAAACGGGTCACGACCCCAGCGGCCCATTTTGCGCTTGGCCATGAACTTGCGCAATTCCTGGGTCACGACATAGCAGAAAATACAAAGAGCGATACCAGAGACGACTGCGGAACAAATGAAGATAACAGGCATCAAAGGTGTCATCCAAAGGGCGTTCGCCTTGACGGAACCAAAAATAAAACCTGCGTAACCGTGTAGGAAACAAGCGACCGGAATACCGACTGCGGCAAGCCTTCTGACAGCCTTGTGATCTTTCTCGACGGCCTCGTCACTGATGTCCATTGCGCCGAGGGTCAGCAGTTTGAAAAAATTCAAACGCAGGTTGTCGAAGGAGGTGCGGTCAGGTTTCGCAGCAATCGTCATGGTCGTCAAGACAAAATGCTTGCGATATTCAAACCAGAGCTCGGCAGCAACGATAAAGGCATAGGTCATGAAGACGATGCCAAAAGCTGAAATCGCCGAGGTAAAGTGAGGTGTCATCATGACGTGTATGCCCCTCAATGGTTGTGACAGATGAAGGAGCAAGGGCATCATTGCGACGGGGAGCAAGGCAAATGAAAAGACCAGTGAGAACCTCGCGATCTCCTTGAGTTGCTTGACACCGAAAACATGATAAAGGGACGACAGGACAAATGCACCTGCGACCAGACCGGTCATGAACGGATACATAACAATCTGGATCGACCAGTAAACATATTCGTTAGGGAGAACAAAGAGTTCCTTGACGGTCCAGAGCTCTCCATGCACGTGCATAGCAGAATCAACCATGATTAACGCACCTCCGTAGCGAGACCGATATAAAAGGCCTGGGGCTTGGTTCCGAATTCGTCTTTCAGAACCCCGACACGGTCATTCAGGATGATCTTCGTGATCGGATCGTTGATGTCCTTGATATTGCACATCTTGCGTGCACCGAAGGGGCAGGCGTTAACACAAGCTGTTTCCAGGTCTTTTGTGATGCGGTGATAACAGAAGGTGCATTTATCCGCGACGTTGTGCACCGGATGGAAGAAACGTGCACCGAAGGGGCAAGCCATAATACAGTAGCCGCAGCCAATGCACCAGGAACGATCAACCAGGACAACCCCGTCATCAGTCTTGTAGGTCGCACCGACTGGACAAACCTGGGTGCATGACGGTGCAGCACAGTGATTGCAGAGCTTCGGCACGAAAAACGCCTTGCCGACGTTGTCCGGGTCGATGTCCTGGTAACCGAGATGTTCTCCCAGGTCGACGCGGGACTCGGTGAAGCCGTATAGCGCGGCCTTGGGACTGTCGATGTAGCGGCGGTCATCCTTGGTGTAAACGTAGCGCTCCACCCAGGTACGGCTGGCATTCGCCTCGAACGGAATGTCATTTTCGGTTTTGCAGGCCTTGACGCAGAAACCGCAGCCCACGCAGGTGTGCGTGTTAATCAGGAAGGCCCAGTGTATCTCAGGATTGGCTGCCAGAACCTCTTTCGGATCGATAAACTCCAGGGCAGAAAGAGGAACCGAGGCGCCGGCAATGGCAAAAATCGTGTTTTTCAAAAAATCACGCCTCTTCATGGTTACATCTCCTCCAGTCGCGGGTTATGTGGGTCGTGGCAGTCGACGCAAGCCTCATCCACGTTGTGTTCATCGGGATCAATACCGGGGATACGCTTGCGCTCACTTGTCGTGTAAGGCAGAAGAGTATGGCAGCGCAGGCACGAGTCTCTCCCCCTGTCGATGGTCAAAAATTCCGGATCGTCAGGGTGGTCCAGGGCTGGCCCGTGACAATTCTCGCAGGGAATAATTCCATGCAGGTCTTCCGTACGAATGACCACAACATCATCATGACATTCGGCGCAGTATTCATGCATCTTCTGCTTTCCGGTGTCCCGATATTTAAGAGGTTGGTTTTTCCAGACCTCCTGATTGTTTTTGTTGTGGAAACTGTACATGAAGCCATACTCGCCCGAACCGAAACCGTCTGGAACATAAAAGAACCGGAACAGCAAAATTACGGCGACAAGACCTATGACCACGAACAATGGTCGCCAAACATGACTTTTCACAATTGTCTTCCTCTCTTCCTGTCTATAATCTCTTGCCTGTAAATATGGAATCAAGAGATTGGTATGTATTAGTTTAATCTCTTGATTGAAAGAGTTTTAATTGCATGAAGCTATAAACATGTCTGTAACTTTTGCAACGTAAACATAAAAAAAACAGATGTTTTCGTTCACTACCCGAAGTCTTCGGTCTCTTTAGGCAGTGTTTCTTCTTCACGCTTTGAGAACTTTTGCCGGTCGGTTTTGCCGAGGAAAAACAGGTTGTCGCCTATGTGAAAATCAACCCCATCGTCGGCAACGTGAAAATCTCCGTTCATGATCGGGATTGCGACCCGCAGCAGCATGGTGAAGACGAATAACCCGGTGGCCCAAATCCCGATGGCCAGCAGCATCTCAAGGCCGGATGGAACGTATTCATAAATTTCGTGGAGTACGTCTGGAACGAAGCCAGGGATAACCAGGCCCATCCCTTTTTCAATGTAAACGCCGATAAAAATCAGTACGCAACCAAGGACCAAAGTGGTGTTGTTGCGGCGCGTGTCAGGGATAAGAAAGATCAGGAACGCTGTAAAGTTGAAAATCATTGCTGTCCAGATCCATGGTACAAGTGCGTTATGACCGTGCAACCCCTGTAGCAGGTATTGCATCGGCGCAAGGTGGACAGATGCGGTGTAATACTCCTTGAATATCTCTGCACCCAGAAGAAAGAGATTGATAAACATCGCATAAGCAATCAGTTCGGCAATCTTCTGGATGGCCTCGTCACTGATTTTGAACCGCGTGTATTTGCGAACCAGAAAAAAAACCAGAATCATGAATGCCGGTCCGGAACAGAAGGCCGAGGCCAGAAAACGTGGCGCCAGAATCGATGCGTTCCAGAAGGGTCGTGCTCCCAGACCGTTATAAAGGAAAGCTGTGACCGTGTGAATCGAGATGGCCGCAGGAATGGAAAACAGCAGTAACGGCGTAGTGAACTTCTTGTTAGGCTCACGCTTGTAATAAAGGTTGTAAAGGTAGTAAACAGCAATCGTCAAATTGAGAACCAGGTAAATGTTCAGTACGACGACATCCCATGCCAACAGCGATTGCGGAAAGTTCAGGATGCCAACAAAAGGGATCAGGTGCCAGAAACGGTCAGGGCGGCCAATGTCAACCGTGACGAAGAGCAGGCACATGACGATTGCAGAGACGGCGAGCAACTCGCCGAGCAAGGCGATCTCCTTAATCGGTTTCCAATGATAGACATAGGCCGGTATGACCAATAGGACCGCTGCTGCTGCAACTCCGACTAGAAATGTGAAGTTTGAAATATAGAAACCCCAAGAAACCTGGTCTCGCATATTGGTGACGATCAACCCATCGTTAAGCTGTATTATGTAGGCAAAGCCACCGATAACCATCAGGACAAGCAGAGCACAAACCCAACAATAGTAGGCAGCGCTACCGCGTGCTGTCAGGACCAATGTTCCTTTAAAGAAATTCCAGACATTTTTCATCTGATTGCTCCACCGTTAGGTCGCATAGAAATAGTAGAATTTGGGAACCGTGTTCAAGTCTTCCTTAAAAATGAAAACACGCTTGTTTTCAATCAAATAGCGCATCTCGCTTTTGGGGTCATTCAGATTGCCAAATTTGCGAGCACCAACAGGGCAAATTTCCTCACAGGCCGGGTAGCGTCCTGGCTGTTCACGAGTGCGCTGGATACAGAAAGTGCACTTTTCAACAACGCCGGTTGGTCGCGGCCGATTGCCAAGGTAGTGAGTCTCGGGATTCATCTCATCTTTAGGGAGTTTGCTTTTGGCCCAGTTGAAGTGACGGGCGCCGTAAGGACAGGCCGCCATGCAGTAGCGGCAACCTATACACCAGTTGTAATCAACCACGACAATGCCGTCATTCTCTGGCCAGGTCGCCTGGACAGGGCAGACCTTTGTGCAGGGCGGGTTCTCACACTGTTGGCACTGAATCGGCATGTAGAACTTGCCTTCTTCCGGAACTTCTGCCGGATTGTAGTAATGATCAGCATGATCCAGGTAAACCCCTTTTTCCTTTTCGAGTTGCAATACCTTTATCCAGTGAATTTGCGGATCCCGAGACTGGTTGTTCTCGTCGACACAGGCGTAAACGCATCGGCGGCACCCTATGCATCGCGACAAGTCAAGGCCGTAACCGTATTTAACACCCTCAATCGGCGGGGTTGCCTTGACGGTTACGGACTTGCCGAACTCCTTGCTGTACTCGCCTTCGAGACGTGCCAGGACCTGTTGCAGCTCTGTTCTATCCAGTTCACGAAAATTTTTCTGGAAAAATGCATCCCAGACCGACGCCGAGGCACTGGGAGCAGGCAGGGCCAACGCCCCAATACCTGCTGCAAGGCCCTTTAGCACTTTTCGACGGGACTTCTGGAAAGCACTATTGTCGCATTTGGTTTTGTTGCTCATAATGCCGTCTCCTCTAAAGAGGTAGTTTGTTGACTTATTAATGATGACCCGAAGCTTCCAAGGCGCCCTGTCGATTTAAATTCTCTGGCCTTACCGGCGGCGGCATCGGTTTCATAGCTTGAAAGCTGGGGCTGTGCGGGTTATGGCAGTGAGCACAGAGCAGATATTGCTTTTCGCCATTCCAGTAGCCGGTTCGTTTGCCGTGAATACCGACTCTCCAGTCGCGATACTTGTCACCGTGACATTGGCCACACAGGCGATAGGATTCGGTAAAGGGGATTACTTCTCCGGAAACGAGGCGTAGCTGGTCGCGATCATCGAGGTTGTGACAGTCTAGGCACCACCGTTGTCCTTCGGCATGATCAAGGATGATGTCGTCGTGCATGTCAACCATCTCACGACGCTCAGGGTTCGGTTCCATATCCGCATGACAGTCAGAGCAGGGGTAAATGCCTTCTGAAAACGGCGGAGGAGGAACAGGGAAGGTCTCTCCTTCATCGGCGCGACGTTTGTATTTTTCGACTTTTTCCTGAACAATCAAATTGCCTTGGCGGTCAAAAAATTTCTCGACCTGGGCAGCAGAGACGACTGTGGCGAAAAGGGCCAACATGCATATTGCGAGTGTTAGAGAACGCCGGACATGGGTTTTCAAAGTTGCTCCTCCACGCTGAATTGAATGGTGCATTAGGTAAAACAAGGTTTTGTTTTTTATCATGACAGTTCGGTTTGTGTCAAACTTTTGTAAGTAGTTTGGTCAGCTTTTCCTGAACAATTGTTTTTAATATAAATCTCTTTATATCAGCTACTTGAAGTATTAGCTTTTGTTAGTGATTTGATTTTCATGTTCATAGGATCGCAGTCTCTTGACATTTAAAATAAAATAAAATACTGTTCTATTGCTGTTAGCTTACTGTACAAGTGGGTTATTATAATCGCTTTTACAGTTAGTTGTGCTGGAACCAAGGTTGCTGAAATTGTCAAGGATTTCAAATATCGTTCGAGTTTAATTTGTAATGCGCTTAATTTCAATGTTTAGGCAGGCTAGAAATTGATCTTCTTCTGAAAGGGGCAAAGTCTATATGCTTGAGCCGTCTGCCAAGCTAGAAAAACGGGTTGCAGATCTTGAAGAGCAGCTCGCTGTGCTGGCTCGAACAGTGGATGAGCTGAAATCTGATGCTGGGTCAACCTCTGCTCTGGAGCCTGTGTTAAAGAAAAAGACTCCACGCAAGAGTACTACTGAGGGCGGAGCTTCGGAAGAAATCCTGTCCTGGGTCGACAAGTCATTTATTCTTTCACGCGTGGCGACGACCAGTTTCATTGTCGCGGTTGCGGTGGCCTTGCGCACCGCCTCGGACAGCGGTGTCGTCGATCTCCAGATAGGGTCGTTCATCGGCATGCTCTATGCCTTCGGCCTGATTCTCTACGGCTGGTTCGCATACCGTGAGGGAAGTATCCAGGCTCCTGTGTACACCTTGTGGGGAACTATCATCATGTGCGGCGTAGTGGTCGAGGCGCATCGGGTCTTTGCCACCGTCCCCACTGAAGTGGCCTACCTGGCCATGGCGCTGACCGGCCTGGCCGGCACCATGATCAGCAGGATGCATCACGTCGCACTGCCGGTGTTCGTCGGTACTCTCGGCATGAGCTTCGGCAGTTTCGCCCTGGATTATCCCAGCCCGGTGTTCCCGTACCTGGTGATCAACATGGGTCTGGCCAATATCTTTGCCACTTACGCAACGCGCCTGCTGCGGGCCTCCTGGCTGCGTTGGCTGCTGCTGGTCCTGACTCTGTTCATGATCCAGATCT
>JBFLJZ010000265.1:0-8585 GCA_040882925.1 Desulfuromonadales bacterium | reverse complement strand
AGTTCTTCGAAAAGCAAGGAGATGCCCATCGCCACCGGCATCGTCCCGGGAGCGCCGATGTATTTAAGCCCGCCCTCTTCAATTCCTTTTTTGTCCGGCACCATTTTTATAACCAGTTTCGCGAGATAATTCAGAAATGGCAGCATCACCAGGGTTGCGGTCACGTTGAAAAAGGTGTGGGCCATGGCGATGTGGGCCGCGATGTAAGGGTAGGTCCCTTCGGCGTTGACAAAGCCGGAATCGCCGGGCACAAACTTCTCGATCATCTGAACATAGACAGAGAAGAAGGATATGATGATGACGACGCCGAGGACGTTGAACACGCTGTGCGCCATGGCGGCACGGCGCGACGGCACGGTGCCGCCGATGGCTGCGAACTGCGCAGTGATGGTGGTGCCAATGTTTTCGCCCATGACCAGAGCCACGGCGGTATAGAGCGGGATTGCCCCGGTCGTTGCCAGGGCGATGGTGATGCCGAGCATCGCCGAACTGCTCTGGATGATCATGGTCATGACGCAGCCGATGGCGACACAGCCGAGGATACTCAGCAGGGTCTTGGCGTCGAGGGTCAGCATCAGGTTCATGAACCCCTCGCTGCTGCGCAGCGGCTTGAAAGCTCCACTCATGATTTCCAAACCGAAGAAGATCAGACCCAGCGAGACGAAAACCTTTGCCGACGCCGAAATCCGGTCGTTCTTGGAGAACAGCATCGGGAAGATGCCGAGAGCGATCAGGAGCAGTCCGTATTTGCCGACCTTGACCGCCAGGATCCAGCCGGTGATGGTCGTGCCGATGTTGGCACCGAGGATCACGCCGATCGCCTGGGTCAGTTCCATCAGGCCCGCGTTGACCAGGCCGACCACCATGACTGTCGTGATCGACGAGGACTGGACGAACGTCGTGACGAACAGGCCGACGACGACGGCCAGGATGCGGTTGGTGGTAACCGACGAGATCGCCTTGCGAATCATGTCGCCGGAGAGCGCCTGCAGGCTGTCGGACAGATATTTCATGCCAAGGATGAAGACGCCCAACCCACCGATTGCTGTATAACCCATCTTGAAAGGTTCGATCATTGATAGAATCCTTAATTATATTATAGTCTTAGGCTTCTCGGTCAAGAATGCCTGGCTACCAGGCCGGAAGATTTCTTTTGGTGTCAGTTTTTTACCGCATTATGTGCAAATATCAAACAGGAAATTTTTTAATTATTGCATGCTGCACGTCCAAGCCGTGGATAGCGGTTTGTCGTTGGCAAAGTGATGCTTTGCGCAGATCGAGAATCCGGGCTGACAACGCCTGTAACGGCACCAACTGATGCCGGAGTTGTATCAACTATTTGTTGACCACCTCCAACCGGGTCATTTTACTGCCGACAATGGATGCAGCGATCACCAGTGTCGAAGAAATGACGATCATGATGATCCCCAGGGCTGAGAGTTTGCCCCAAAGGCCGTCTTCCGCAAAGTGGAGGATTTGCACCGCGAGGACCTCTGTCCCGGGACGCGACAGGACAACCGACAGGGTCAATTCGCGCAGGAACATGGTCGCCATGAGGATCCACCCGGAAACCACCCCTGGAATCAATAGCGGAATAACAATGCGCCTCAGGGTGTAGAATGGACTTGCACCACAGACGCGCGAAGACTCCTCGAGATGGTCGTGGATTTGCACGAAGGCGCTGGATATAGGCCTGATCCCGTAAGGAAGGTAGGTGGCGATGTAGCCGATCAGGAGTGCCGTGATCGTCCCGTACAATGGTGTCCGCACGAAAAACCACATGAAGCCGACGCCGATGACGATGCCGGGAAAAGAAAACGAGAGGAAACTGAGTGATTCAAGGATTCCTGACGCGGTCGAGCGAATCTTGACAATCACATAGGAGACAAAAATCGAAAGAATCGTGCCCAGGGTTGCCCCGACAACCCCCAGGAAAAGGCTGTTCTTCAGTGAAAGCAGCGAGAGGGGATCTGCCAGGACTTCGCTCCAGTTGTTCCAGGACATCATTGAAAAGGCCCTGCTGCTGGGGGGCATCGAGTAAGGCAGCATGGATGTGTAGAACAGTACCAGTACCGGCAGGAGGATCAGGACAAAGGAGAGCAACCCGACGATAACGAATAGCGGATACTTGGCGTTTTTCAGTTTGATAAGGGTCGGTTTGAACCCGCGGCTGGAAATGGTGACGAATTTCCCGCTTTCGGAGGTCAGGTAACGGTAGACATAAATCAGGGTGATGGATGCCGCCAGCGCGCTCATGCCGATGGCCGCCGCTTTGCCGAAATCAGCGGCAAAGCCGCTGGAGATATTACGGTAGATATGGGTCGATAAAACATAGATGCGGCCCGGCATGCCGATCACCGAAGGCACGGCGAAGGATGCGAGGCTGCGTACAACCACCAGGATGGCCGACGCCAGTATCGCCGGCCGGAGGACTGGCAAGGTCACTTTGAACAGGGTGCGCAGATTCGAAGCCCCGCTCACTTTCGACGATTCCTCCAGAGATACGTCAAAGGCACTCATGGCCGGAGCGATAATCAGGTAGGCAATCGGCAAGTCAAGCAGCCCTTCAACCAATATCATGCCCGGCAGCGAATAGATGTTGAAAACAGCACTTTTGAGATCAAGCAGGTTCATGATCAACTTGTTCAGGATGCCATTGCTCGGGTTCAGAAGCAGTGCCCAGCTGACGGAAAACAGGATGTGGGGGATCATCATCGGGATAATCGAAATGATCTTGAAAATGAATTTGAAGGGGAGGTCCGTCCTGGTGTTGACGTAGGCCAGAAACAGTGCCAGAAGGGTCGCCAGTACCGCCGAGCCGCAGGTGAAAACAATAGTGTTCCAAAGGATGTCGGCAAAATCCGGATCTGTGTATGCCTCGATGTACTTGCTGACGGTGAATTGACCGAAGGAGACGAAATCTTTGGAAAAACTGCCCAGCAGCAGCATGACGACGGGGCAGAGGGTCAGGAAACCAACGATGATGATCAGGGTGGTGGTCAGGGTTGGTTTTTTAAACATGACGCCCTCTATGCCGACAGCAGGAAACAGTGGTCAGGGTCGAACGCTATGCTGATGGTGTCTCCTTCGCCAATATTTGCCGTAGGCTCGATGGTGGTGGTCAATAATGTTTCGCCGATTCGGATTTCGCCTTCATAGGCTTCGCCGATAAATATCAAAGACTCCATCGTGCCTTGGAAAACATTGTGCCCTCGCTTGATCTGCTCCGGAGCCAGTTGGATAAATTCAGGGCGGATGCAGAGCATGGCGTCCTGTCCCGTTGCGATGCCCAGGCTGTTTAGTGCGACGATGGAACCGATATTGGTCGAAAAAACAGCATGATCCCCCTGTTGTTCCGACACCTTGCCCTTGATCAGGTTGGCCCTGCCAATAAAATCAGCGACGAACTCGTGGTCCGAATGAAAATAAATCTTCTTCGGATCACCGATCTCGATAATCTTGCCTGAACGCATGACGGCGATCAGGTCGGAAAGCGCCAGCGCCTCAATACGGTCATGTGTCACATAAACTGCAGTAATCCCCAGTTCGCTGAGGAAATTCCTCAACTCCTTGCGGGTCTCTTCGCGGAGTTTCGCGTCGAGGTTGCTCAGCGGTTCATCGAACAGGATCACCTTCGGTTCGGCGACCAGGGCTCGCGCGAGGGCCACCCTCTGCTGCTGCCCGCCACTCAATTTGGTGGCCGGCCGGTTTTCAAAACCATCCAGCTGGACGAAACTGAGGGCCTTGCCAACCTTCTTCCGAATCTCTTCTGGTGGGGTTCTGCTGGTTTGCAGGGGATAGGCGACATTATTGAAAACATTCATGTGCGGCCAGATGGCATAGGTTTGGAAAACCATGCCAAGCCCCCTGTTTTCCGGTGCCACAAAAACCTGTTTTTTGCTCGACCAGACGAGCTCGTCACCAATATAGATTTCCCCTGCATCCGGCACTTCCAATCCGACGATACAGCGGAGCAATGTGGTCTTGCCGCAACCGCTCGGGCCCAATAATGTAAAAATTTTATTTGCAGGAATGGTCAGGTCAACTTTGTCGAGAGCCTTTATCTGTTTGCCTTCAGAATAGTAGTTTCTGGTCAGGCCGTAAATGCGGATTTCCATAGTTTTCCTATTCAGCATTTGGGGCCAGGTACACCTGGCCCCGTGTCAGAATCGGATGCGAGAGTAAAATCAGCTGCCGTAAAAAATTTCCTGGAACTTTTTGCCCCAGTCACGGATCTCTTCATCCGTAAGCTTGCGAATCGGCAGCACCTTGGCTTTGCTGATTCCATCAATGGGCGGGAACACTCCGGGAGCCAGGACATATTCGCCGACTTTGTCAGCGAGCAGCTGCATGGCGTTTTTCGTCAGCCAGTAATCGACAAAGACTTTCGCAGCTTCAGGGTTCTTGGCGTTGGCCGCAACGGCAATTGCTCGTGGTGTGCCGAGCAGGGTCTCAACCTTTGCCCAATCAAGCGGTGCCGGTGCCTTGGTGATGATGTACTTCGGCATGGAGATGCCAAGCAGTTTCTCGCCGCTTTCGATCGGCGCCGGGGTTGGGCCGAAAGACTTGACAAACATAGGCTTGTTGGCCGCGAGGCCCTTGACAAAGGCCATCCATTCATCATCACTGGCAAAGATCTTGGATTCTTTCAAACCGACCAGCCAGGAAATTGTCGTGGCATGTGACGATGGGTCGGGCATAACGATTTTGTCGTACCATTTCGGGTCGGTAAGATCTTCGTAACGGGTAGGTACGTCTTCAGGCTTGACCAGTTCCTTGTTGTAAATGGGGGCGACATATTCGATGCCGAACTGAACGATCGTGTCATCTTTTTTGGCCCAGTCAGGATATCCTGCCGCGGAAGGTGATTGATAAGGAGCTAGAACACCTTTGTCCTTGAGCATTTGTATGATCGGCAATGGCGCCTGCAGAACATCCGCCTGAAGCTTACCGGCAGAAAATTCAGTCAGTACAGTTGCCAGGTATTTGGATGTCGAGATTCGGGTGTAGATCCCATCAATCTTGTGGCTGGCATTGAAATCATCCATGATGGGTTCGATTGCCGTTATGTTTGCATAAAAATTGACTTTCCCTTCCGCTTCGGCCTTCTTTAAATCAGCCGCCGATACACCGGAAACCATGATCAAACTCATGAGTAATACGATGAAATTCTTCATGCGTCAGCTCCTTTAGTCAAGTTCATGTTGAAGAGTTTAGAAAGGGTCGCACCTTGAAAAAGCCCGATCATTTGGGCCGCGAAGTCTCCCTGCCAAATTTCATTTGTAATTGTAGCAGGTAAAGAATCGTAGAAAAGAGTCAACGAAAAGTATTTATCTCATTCGGTGAATGACGGCCATGGCTTCAGTGACGATGCGGGCAGCACCATGCTTGGGCCTGACCGGACACGATTCCTGTGCATCCGGGGCCTGTGGTTTAAGGCCGTTCAAGTTGTTATTATATTTTGCTTTTAAGGTTTGTCCCGGGCTCAAGGTATAATTTCAGGGATTGTTTTTGCCTACAAATCAACGGGTTGGAGCGAAAAAAGCACGGCCGCCGGAACTGATATCAGTCCCTAGCAGGTCGAACGTTGCAGACAAATCGGAGCTTGCCGCGAGGCTTTGCGCTGCGGCAAGTATTCGTCTGATTGGCAGTTTGAGTGGCTGTTCCATAGGTCACGTTGGGAGGTGGGGCTGACTTTGGAAACCCATCATGCACCAAGCCTGTTCCGTGCCGGTTATGGATTTGCTAAAAGCCTGTTAGCCGCACGGAGGATGGGACTTATGCGGCGGCGGAGCTGTGTCGAATAACCAGCTTGAGGGCGAATGCTTCGCGGAACAGGTCGCCCTTGGTGTGGGCGCCGTAGATCTCAACGGAGAGGTCGTCCTCGCCATCCACGTCGATAATGAACCGCTTCCTGTCCAGCACGCAGTCCAGACGATTGATAGCTTTGCTGCGCCGTCGATCAAGGCCGTCAGCGAGGCGCAGGATGCCGCCCAGCTTAAGGACCAGGCCCTGGTCCCGCGTGCTGAGCCGGCAGAAGTTTTCGTGTTTCTGCTTTGGCAGGGCCTTGCGATGGTAGCGGGCGATGTTGGCGATGATTTCTATTTCGCGCGGGCTGAAGTCAAACAGGTTGGCGTGACGGATCAGGTGATACGAATGCTTGTGGTGCTTGTTGTAGCTGATGAAATAGCCGACGTCGTGAAGCAGGGCTGCCGCTTCAAGAATCTGGCAGGAGCGCGGTCCCATGGCATAGGTCGGTTCGAGGGCTTCAAAAATCTCGACACTGAGCTTGCGGACCTGCTCGCTGTGGTCCTCGTCGATATGACACGACCTGGCGAAATCACGCAGAGACGAGCGCCATTCCCGCAGTTCGTCGCCGATGACCCACATGCCATACTTCATCAAGCTGCGGATGATCAGGCCTTCGCGGATGCCCCGCTCGTTGATTTTCAGGATGTTGGTGCCGAGAAAACGCATCAACGCATCAACCGCGGCAATGCCGGCGACGATGATGTCGGCCCGGTCCGGGCTCAGGCCCGGGATGCCGCGCCGTTCCTTACAGGATTTCCGTTCGAGCATGGCCAGCAGGTGAACGACCTCGGAGTGCAGGACTTCATAACCGTGAACAGAGTCATACTGTTCCTTGCGGCGGGCCATGATCATGTTGCCGATGTTGGTGATGGTGCCGCCCGAGCCGATCAGGTACTGCAATACGAAGTCGTGACCGGCCAGTTCCTTGCGCAGGGTTTTGCGCAGGTGTTTGCGCAGTGAGGCCATCTGCTTGCCGCTGATCGGGTCCTTGTCGAGAAAGTTTTCGGTGAGAAACACCGCGCCGAGTTCGAGGGAGAAGATCTCTTCAATGTGAATCCCTGTCGCGGTCACTATTTCGATGCTGCCGCCGCCGATATCAAGCAGGCCGAAGCGGGCATTCTTCATGTCGAAGTGGTGACGGGCGCTCAAGGCGGCCAGTTCCGCCTCTTCCTCGCCGTCGATAACCCGGATGCTGACACCGGTTTCCTGCTTCATCGCGGCAACGAATTCCTGGCCGTTCCTGGCCTTGCGCACGGCGCTGGTGGCGACCGCTTCAATAAACGACGCCCCGAGGCCGTCGGTAATCATGCGCATGCGCAGCAACGCTTCCCGGGCGCGTTCCCAGGCCGCCGGGGAGATCCGGCCGGTTTCGGAGAGGCCCTCGCCAAGGCGGACCATGGCTTTTTCATCGTCAAGCACGCGGAAGCCCTGTTCTTGATCGATTTCCACAACGATGCAGCGGATTGAGTTGGTGCCGATGTCGATTGCGGCGAGCCGGTTTTCAGTCATTGGCAAAGTCCCTGTCACTGCTCCAAATCAAAGCAAATTGAGGCGTCTGGTGCGTGCAATAACTCTGCTTATATAGTATCCTGAAACCAGAGGAAAATTGAACCGTTGCCGAGGTTAAAATATGGGAAAATGTTTAAAGGGCGACTCCGAGGTCAAAAAGAAAGACGCGAAGTTCATCTGTCAGAAGTGTGATGCCAAAACCGACAAGAAATCCCACGTCTGCAAACCTGAAAAAATCAAGCCGAAGAAAAAGAAGCAGTGATTGAGCGGCCCTGTGCTTTTGCGCCTGCCTAATCGAGAGCCTGGTCGAGTTTCTTTCGGGCCTTTTTCAGTCCTGCGCTGATCTCCTCAGGGGTACCGTCCTTGACCGCGGCCAGCTTGGCATCGGCTTTGGCCAGCCCTTTGCCGAGTCGCTGCATTTGTGAAAACAGGGTGCTTTCGATCTGTTCGAGGGCCGCCATGATGCGGCTGATCTCCTTGCGCAGGCCTTTGGCGGAGCGGTTGGCGGGGTCGTTTCGAGTCGCCTCGCGGAGATGGGCAACCAGGGTATTGATGTCGTCTTTGAGTCGCTCCGCGTTGTCGAGCAGCGATTTAAGCTGGGATTCATGGCTTTGCATTGCTTCGGCGCACAGCGCCCGGGCCTGCTCCTGGAGCGCAGCAATATCCATATTTTGCATACCTTTTATGGCACGCAGGGTGTCAGGCCTGGCCTCGGCAATATCCTGGTGGGTCGTCAGTCCTGCTTTCGCCAAACGGCCGGCCAGGACGCTACCGACCCCCTTGATCTTCTTCAGATGCGAATAGTTGCTCGCCATAACTTGCTCCTATGTACAAGGGTCAGCTGCTCGGGCGTCTTAACAGACAGTACACTCTGCCTCATGTATGTTAAAATTTGGTTAAGAGAACGAGCTTTTTTACATTTTTTAGATTCTTAACACAAAATCGATAAGTTGCACGCCCGCTAACAGGAACCTAACGGGATGTTAATTTATTCATGCTAGGATTATAAAACATTTATCGCGGGAGTTTCTTATGACCAGCAGAAAAATTGTCAAATTGGCCAACGAAAAAGCTGCCGCAAAGGATCCTCCCGGGCCGGACAATTTGTCAACTGACCCGGTCACAACAAAAGAAGAGCCTGCCCCACCGGATCTCGATAACCCGTCCTATTACCTGAACCGCGAACTGACCTGGCTGGAGTTCAACAAGCGGGTTCTGCATGAAGCCGAGGACCCGCGCACACCGTTGCTCGAAAGGCTCAAGTT
>JBFLJZ010000264.1:0-3942 GCA_040882925.1 Desulfuromonadales bacterium | reverse complement strand
ACTGCAAGCTCGTCAAAGAGAAGTCGATCTCCCGTGAGCTGATCAAGGTTGCCACCGAGATTGCCGGTCGGGGGTACGAGGGCGGGGAGGTCGAAGCATCTCTGGACTGGGCCGAAAGCGAGATTTTCAAGATTGCCAACATGAAGTCCCGCCCGTCTTTTTTCGCCACCAGAGACATTATCAAGGACACCATCAAAACGATTGAAAATCTCTTCAACCGCAAGGAGCAGATTACCGGTGTCCCGACCGGGTTCGTTGACCTGGACAATATGACTTCAGGCTTGCAGGGCGGCGACCTGGTGATTATTGCCGGGCGCCCGTCGATGGGCAAGACCGCATTCTGCCTCAACTTGATGGAGTATGCGACAATCCATACCAAGACACCGATTCCGGCGGCAATTTTTTCCCTGGAGATGAGCAAGGAACAGCTCGTGCAGCGTATGCTCTGTTCGGTGGCCAGGATCGATGCCAGCCGGGTGCGTAACGGCAAGCTGGCACAGTCGGAATTCCCCGCCCTGGTTACGGCCGCAGGGGTGATTGCCGAGGCTCCGATTTACATCGACGACACACCGGCAATCACTGTGCTTGAATTGCGGGCCAAGGCTCGCCGCCTCAAGCAGGACAAGCAGGTCGGCATGATTGTCGTCGACTACCTGCAATTGATGCAGGGATCCAATCCGGAAAGCCGCCAGCAGGAGATCTCCGAGATCTCCCGTTCCCTCAAGGCGCTTGCCAAGGAACTCAAGGTTCCGGTCATCGCCCTTTCGCAGCTGAATCGTTCCCTGGAAAGTCGTACCGACAAGCGACCAATCCTCGCCGACCTGCGTGAATCCGGAGCGATTGAACAGGACGCCGACGTCATCATGTTCCTGTACCGTGAATCGGTTTACTGTGACGCCTGTAAAAAGCGTGACAACAGCTGCGAGAAGAACCATGAACGCAGCGCCGAAGTGATTATCGGCAAGCAGCGTAACGGGCCGCTCGGTGTCGAACAGCTGACCTTCCTCGGCGAATTCACACGCTTTGAAAGCCAGTCCCGCAGGGATGATGATTACGCAGCATAAAGCCGGCCAGAACTGGCCGGCTTTATGGTCAGTTTTTCTGACGCAGATACCGCTCATAATGGAACCCCGGATAGCCCTTTTGCTCTACCAAGGTCCAGTCGGCAAGGTCCAGTTCCGGGAAGTGCACGCTGCCATCAAAAGGCTTCCCGACCCATGAAATGTGCAGCACCGAAGCAACGGGCAGGGCTTCGCTGTACAACCCGGCGCCGCCGATGATGAAGACCGGCCGTCCGAATCGGCCGGCGACCTCAAGGCCTTCGATGAAGCTTTTGCAGACCGTAACACCAGGGAGGTCGGTCAGTGTGCGGCTCAGGACGATATTAAGCCGATCCGCCAGGGGATGATTGATCGATTGATAGGTCCTGCGACCCATGATGACCGTACTGCCGGTGGTCAGGTTTTTGAAGAGTTGCCGATCTTCCGGTAGGTCCCACGGCAGGCTGTCGCCCAGGCCGATCACCCGGTCTCTGGTCATTGCCACGATGATTGCGACCTCTGGGACCCTGGCTTGTCGTGTCATGTTTGGTCAGTTGCGTTTCGCTGTGATGTTGAGGGTCTGAATCTTCTTCCGCAGAGTGTTCCGGTTGATGCCAAGCACCTCGGCGGCCTTGACCTGGTTGCCGCGAGTCTTTTCGAGGACAATATTGATTAGCGGTCGTTCCATCTGGTGGAGGACCATCTCGTAGAGATTGTCCATCTCCTGCAGGTCGATCTGCGACAAAGAGCTTTGCAGCTTCTGGTTGATCAGCCCCTCCAGGGAAGCGTTATTCGCGCTGCCGCCCTGGCCGGAAATCAGGCCCGGGAAATCCGCGGCATTGAGCATTGCATCGGGTGAAAGCAGAGCTGCTCTCTGGATGATGTTTTCCAGCTCTCGCACATTACCCGGCCAGTCGTAGCTGCGGAGCATGTCCATGGCCTCTTTCGTCAGGCCGTTGGCAGAGGTGCCATATTCTTCTGCTGCCTTGGCCAGGAAGTAGTCAACCAGGTCGGGTATGTCTTCCTGGCGTTCACGCAATGGCGGCAACTCCAGCGGCACAACATTCAGCCGATAGTAAAGATCTTCGCGAAACTTCTTTTCGCGGACCTTCTCTTTCAAATCCTGGTTGGTCGCTGCAACGATCCGGGTGTTGACCTGGATGGTCGTATTACCGCCGGTCCTGGTGATCTCTTTCTCCTGCAGGACCCTCAGCAGCTTGGCTTGCAACTCCAGCGGCATATCGCCGATTTCGTCCAGGAACAGGGTGCCGTCCTTGGCTTGCTCAAACTTGCCGATCTTTTTTTCCGTGGCGCCGGTAAAAGCGCCTTTCTCATGGCCGAAGAGCTCACTTTCCAGAAGTTCACTGGGGATGGCGGCGCAGTTGAGGGCGATGAACGGCTTGCCCAGTCGCGCGCTGTTGAAGTGGATGGCGCGGGCGATCAGCTCCTTCCCTGTACCGCTTTCACCATAAATCAGAACGGTGACATCAGAGGGGGCGATTTTGCCGAGTATTTTGTAGGTTCTCTGCATCGGCTGACTCTGGCCGATAATCGTCCTCTCCAGCTGGTAATGGTCTTTTATCTCCTGTTTGAGGAGTGAGACCTCTGCCGAGACGTCGGCGGCTTTCTGCGCCTTGAAGATAATCGCGTCCAGGGCGTCCAGGTCAAAGGGCTTGGTCAGGTAGTCGTAGGCGCCACGCTTCATTGCCTCGACGGCGTTTTTCATCGAACTCTCGGCGGTCATGATGACCACCAGGGCCTGGGGACATTCTTCCTGGAACTTGCTGAGCAGCTGCAGACCGGAAAGCCCGGGCATCTTTATATCGAGAACCGCCAGGTCGTAACTTTGCTTTCTGCTCATCAGCAACGCTTCCTGGCCGTCACTGGCCAGGTCAACCTGGAAACCCTGCTTGCTCAGCGATTTGGATAAAACCCAGCGGATACTTTCTTCGTCATCTGCGACCAGGATCCGTTTGATTGGCATCTTCATGCTCCTTGATGACTTGCCAGCGCTAGCGGCGCAAGGGCAAGGAAATGGTAACGGTCGTCCCCTCATGGGGCGTGCTTTCGATTTTCAGCAGGCCGTTATGGTCTTCAATAATTTTTTGTGAAATCGCCAGTCCGAGGCCGCTGCCCTTGCTCTTGGTTGTGAAATAGGGCGTGAAGATGCGGTCCATCTCCTGCTTGTCAATGCCACAGCCGGTATCACTGATGACGATATCCACCATCGGCGAGGAACGTCTTCCGGGCCCGGTCATGTGGTAATTCGAGGCGATCCGGGTTTCGATCACCACGTTCCCTTCATCTGATATCGATTCCCTGGCGTTCTTGATCAGATTCAGGAACAGGCGGGTGAGGAGCCCCTCATCACCCTGCACCGGCGGTATGCTCGGGTCAAGCTTCAGCTTGAAGTGGATGTTTCTGCTGCGTGCCGCTTCACGTTGCAACAGGACAATGTCGTTCATGACCCTGGTCAGGTCGACATCGCCGATCTCCGGTTGACGCGGACTGCCGAGGTCCATCAACTCTTCAATGATGAAGTTGATCCGCTCTGCTTCCTTGACCATGATCTGTGTGTAATCCAGCAGAGGGCTTTCCGTCGAGAGTTCCATTGAAAGCAGCTGGGCAGCCCCCTTGATTCCCCCCAGCGGGTTTTTTATTTCGTGGGCCAGCCCGGCGGCCAAGGTGCCGAGCATCGACAGCCGGTCAGCTCTGCGCAGGGTCCCTTCAAGGTCCTTGATCCGCGACAGGTCGCGGATGATCATGACGGCCCCGTCCTGGTTGCCTTGCTGGTCAAAGATCGGCGCCGTATAGGCATTGACCGGCAGGGATTCAGCGTTGCTGCGCTGCAGGTAGAGGCCCTCGTCGTCAGTGATTGACCGGCCCTCTTGCAGAGCGACTT
>JBFLJZ010000263.1:0-2951 GCA_040882925.1 Desulfuromonadales bacterium | reverse complement strand
GGTTGAGGTTTTTCAACATATTCTCCGGGTAAACCACCAGTTTCTCGATCAGTCCGCTGAGGCGCCGCAGGGAAAAATCCAGGGCGACGGTGGCATCCGGGCCGATATAGCGCTCGACCGAAGAATGTGAGATGTCGCGTTCGTGCCACAGCGCGACATTTTCCATCGCCGGGATGGCAAACGAGCGGATATAGCGCGCCTGTCCGGTGAGGTTCTCGGTCAGGATCGGGTTGCGCTTGTGCGGCATCGCCGAAGAGCCTTTCTGCCCCTTGCTGAAAAATTCTTCAGCCTCGAGCACCTCGGTGCGTTGCAGGTGACGGATCTCCACGGCGATGCGCTCTATCGACGAGGCGATAATCGCCAGCACCGAGAAGTACTCGGCGTGACGGTCGCGCGGGATCACCTGCGTCGAGACCGGCTCAGGCTGCAGGCCGAGTTTTTCACAGACATAATCCTCCACGGCAGGGTCGATGTTGGCAAAGGTGCCCACCGCACCCGAAATAGCGCCGGTGGCGATATTCTTTCTGGCCGCCGCAAGACGTCTCCGGTTACGGTCCATCTCCGCATACCAGGACGCCAGCTTCAAGCCGAAAGTGACCGGCTCGGCATGAATGCCATGGGAGCGACCGATGCAGACCGTATCCTTGTGTTCCATGGCACGCTTTTTGATCGCGGCGAGCACCATGTCGAGATCGGCCAGCAACTCGTCGGCAGCCTGGGTCAGTTGGACCGAGAGGCAGGTATCGAGGACATCGGAGGAGGTCATGCCCTGGTGGATGAAACGGGCTTCGGGCCCGACATGTTCGGCGACCGAGGTCAAAAATGCAATCACGTCGTGCTTGACTTCCGCTTCGATGGCGTCGATGCGGGCAATATCGAAAGCCCCTTTTTGCCGGATCACCTTGACGGCATCAGCCGGGATCACGCCGAGATCGGCCTGTTTCTCACAGGCCAGGGTTTCGATGTCCAGCCAGATCCGGAAGCGGTTTTCCGGTTCCCAGATCTTCGCCATCTCCGGCCGCGTGTAACGTGGAATCATGGTTTGCTCCTTAAACTGGGTCAACAAAAGCAAAATAACATTAGCCAGAAAGACACCAAGACACGAAGATTGATATCGCTTGGCTATTTATTTGCGCACTCTTGGTGTCTTTGCGTCTTCGTGGCTACGTGTTAGGTTTTACACGGCCGAGCTGCTACCGACGACGGAGTCGGCGTCCCACAAAACCGGCTTGTCCTGCCGGCCAACCAACAACTGTGGCGCGCAGACAGTCTGCCCGTTGAGCACCTTTCTGGCAGCCTGGACCGCCAGCTCCGGGCGATTGTTGGTTTCGCTCAGGTGGCCGAGGAAAACCGTTTCCAGTCCCGTCCAGAGCAGATCCTGCAAAAGTACGCTGCCGGCATAATTCGACAGGTGCCCATGACTGCTGCGCACCCGTTGTTTCAGCTGCCACGGGTACGGGCCGTCACGCAGCATCGCTTCGTCATGGTTGGTCTCTACAATCAGGGCGCGACAATCCCGCAGGCAGTCGGTGACCAGCCTGGTGACAACCCCGAGGTCGGTCGCAAGGCCGACCTTGCCACACTCTCCGCTGAAGGTGAAGCCGACCGGGGCCAGCGAATCATGAGTCACCGCAAACGGCCTGATCGTCAGGTCATTGATGATAAAGTCCTCGCCATCAGCAAATTCGCGGACAGCCGCCGTTTTGCCGACGTCCGGCAATCGTCCTGCCAGGTCGGACTGCAGGTAAACCGGAAGGTCGAGTTGTCGGACCAGCGGCCCCAGTCCCCTGACATGGTCGGTATGTTCATGGGTGATCAGCAAGGCCGTCAGGCTTGCGGCGTCGATACCGATCAGCTCGAGGCGCCTGCGAATCTGCCGTGCGGACAGGCCGGCGTCGATCAGGAGTCGGGTTCGGCCCGATTCTATCAATAGGGCATTGCCTTTGCTGCCACTGCCCAGCAGGCAGATTTTCATAGTTGACCTTCAGTCATTGATTCGGTGACTTGAGAATCACAATAATATGTGGCCGGATAAATAGCTCATGACAGCGCAGGATGCAAGCGAGAAGCTCAACCATAATGCTCTCTAATCAAGCAAAAGACCCGTTTGTCAGGCGGCGGCGCTGGTTGCCGGGAGCAACAGATAGAATGTGCTGCCGGGCATGGCGTCCGGGTCATAACCGGGACTTTCCACCCAGACAGCGCCTCCATGAAGATCGACAATCCCCTTGACGATGCTCAAACCGAGGCCCGCACCACGGCTTTTGAATGCGACCTTGCCGGTTGAATGTTCCTCAACTTCACCGATTTCGTAGAACTTCTCGAAGATCGCCTCCTGCTCCTCCTCGTCAATCCCGATGCCACTGTCGTAGATCGCTATCTCGACATAGGGGACCTGTTCGCTGCTCAGAGTACAGAGACCGTCTGCTCCAACCGAGGCGAACTTCTCCGGCACCCTGGGTCTCAAGACCAGTTTGGTCTCGACGATAATCCTGCCTTTATCCGGGGTAAATTTAATCGCGTTGTTGAGGACGTTGCCGATCGCCTGGACGATTCGCTCGAAATCGCACTTGATCAGCGGCAGGTCCTCAGCGAGGTTGAGATTCAAGGTCTGTTCGCGCTGGTTGATGTACTGCTCGACATTGTTGGCGGCACGCATCACCAGCACGTTGATGTCAACATACCGGCTGACCAGGTCAACGGTGCGGCCATCGATCATCGAGACATCGACGATGTCACGGACAATTTCCGAGAGCCGGTCGCTGGCCTTGGCAATATGACGGATCAACTTGATCGTATCTTCATCGAGCTGCGGCTCGCGCTCGGAGAGCAACAGTTCGACATAGCCCATGATAATCGTCAGCGGGGTTTTCAGTTCGTGAGACGCCAGACCCATGAAAGAGTTTTTCATCTGGTTGAGCCTTTCCATCTCGCTGGCGGTCCGTTCCAGG
>JBFLJZ010000262.1:0-15722 GCA_040882925.1 Desulfuromonadales bacterium | reverse complement strand
TGCCGGCGCTACGAGAAAATTCACACCATGGACAGCAGCGGACAAATTCGTCAGCATCTGGCTGAGGTTTTGGAGGATGTTGAGTTGGGGTATTGAAGGGGATGCTTTCGCGATTTAAGGGCAACAGATGAACCACATGTTGCCCTTCAATACTACTCTGAACCTGAAACTATTTCAAAGCCTGAATCTTCCCCAGGCTCTCCTGCAACACCGCCATCTTCTCCTCGGCGTCCCTGAGCTTGCCGTGATCCTTCTCAAGGACATGTGCAGGAGCATTGGCGACAAATTTCTCATTGGATAATTTCTTGGCAAACAGATCGATATCTTTCTGGACCTTGGCGATCTCTTTCTGTAGCCGCTTTTCCTCCTCCGCGACATCCACCAGGCCGGCCAGCGGCAGAGAGATCTCCACATCACCGGCAACCTGGGTGGCAGATTGCTCCGGGGGAGCGAGACTCTGACCGATGGTCAGTTCACCGACCTTGCCAAGTACGCGGATGGCTGCGCTGCCCTCTTCGAGGATCTGCTGTGAACGGCCGGATTTGCAGTTGAGCAGGGCGGCCACCTGCCGGCCTGGCGGCACATCCATCTCGCCACGGATGTTGCGGATTGCCCGGATCACTTCCATCACCAGTTCCATCCGCTCGGCGCCGACGGTATCTGTCGGCAATCCGGCTCCGTCGGGGAATTCTGCCTGCATGATCGTTTCGCAGGGGCGCTCTCCCGGCAGGACCTGCCAGATTTCTTCGGTAATGAACGGTATGAACGGGTGCAGCAGGCGCAAAAGCTGTTCGAGTACTGTGAAGAGAACGTTTTGCACCCTCTGCCTGGCTTGCCGATCATCGCCATACAAGTCATCCTTGGCCATCTCGATATACCAGTCACAGAAGTTGTGCCAGGTAAAGGCATAGAGAGTGCTGGCTGCTTCGTTGAACTTATAACCGTCGAGGGCCTGACCGGTCTGGCGGATGGTTTCCTCCAGGCGGGTCAGGATCCAGCGATCGGCATCGGATAGCTCAAGCTCATTCAGATCAATTCCGGACGGATCGAAATTTTCGAGGTTCATCAGGGCAAAACGACTGGCATTCCAAAGCTTGTTGCAGAAATTGCGGTAACCGGCAATCCTTTCCGTGGAGAGTTTGATGTCTCGTCCCATGGCTGCGAAAGAGGTCAGGGTAAAGCGAAACGCGTCGGCACCGTATTCGTCGATGACGTGCAGCGGGTCGATCACGTTGCCCTTGCTCTTGCTCATCTTTTGCCCCAGGGCATCGCGCACCAAGGCGTGGATATAGACATCCTTGAAAGGCACGTCCTGCATAAACTTGAGACCCATCATCATCATGCGCGCGACCCAGAAGAACAGGATATCAAAGCCGGTGACCAAACACGATGTCGGGTAAAATTTGTTCAGCGTTTCGTTCTGCTCAGGCCAGCCCATGGTGGAGAAAGGCCAGAGCGCCGAAGAAAACCAGGTATCGAGGACATCCGTGTCCTGGCTGATGGCTGCGCTGCCGCAATGCGAACAGACCTCGGCATTTTCACGGCTGACGGTCAATTCATCACACTCTGCGCAATACCAGACCGGAATCCGGTGCCCCCACCAGATCTGGCGACTGATGCACCAGTCCTGGAGGTTGTACATCCACTCGAAATAGGTCTTTTCCCACTGTTGGGGGACAATGCGGGTGTCACCCTGCTGAACGGCCTTGATCGCCTCTGCAGCCAGGGGACCGACCTTGACATACCACTGCAGGGAAAGATAAGGCTCGATCACGGTCTTGCAGCGGTAGCACTCGCCGACAGCATTTTCGTAGCTGTCGACCTTAGCCAGCAGCCCGCGATTTTCCAGATCGGCAACCACGTTGGCCCGGGCTTCGTAGCGCTCCTGCCTGAAGTAAGGGCCGCCGTTTTCATTGACGATGCCGGACTCGTCGAAGATATTGATCTCCTCGAGGTTGTGGCGTTTACCCAGTTCAAAGTCGTTGAAATCGTGTGCCGGGGTAATCTTCACCGCCCCGCTGCCGAAGTCCTTGTCGACGTATTCGTCAGCAACGATTGGAATTTCACGATCGACCAGAGGCAGGAGGACTTTTTTGCCGACCAGGTCCTGGTAACGCTCATCTTCTGGATGAACAGCGACAGCCGAATCGCCGAGCATCGTCTCCGGGCGAGTGGTAGCGACAATCATAAAACGATCGCTACCGATCACCGGGTAACGGAGGTGCCACAAGTGGCCCTGTTTGTCTTCATGTTCAACCTCCAGGTCGGACAATGCGGTATGGCAGCGCGGACACCAGTTAATCAATCGGTTGGCACGATAGATCAGGTCGTCTTCGTAAAGGCGGACGAACACTTCCCTGACTGCGGTGGAGAGGCCTTCGTCCATGGTGAAGCGTTCACGCTCCCAGTCACACGATGCGCCGAGACGTTTGAGCTGCTGGATGATTTGGCCACCGGACTCTTCACGCCATTGCCAGACCCTTGCGACAAAAGCTTCACGACCGATAGCATGGCGGTCTCTACCTTCATTATCTAACTGCTTTTCAACCACGTTCTGGGTCGCGATGCCGGCATGGTCGGTGCCCGGCATCCAGAGGACCTCACAACCAGACATGCGCTTCCAGCGACAGAGGATATCCTGCAGGGTGTTATTCAGGGCATGTCCCATATGCAGCACGCCGGTGACATTAGGTGGCGGAATGACTATCGAGTAATGCGGTTTTTTCGAGTTTTCGTCGGCACGAAAATAACCGCTCGTCTGCCACATCTGATACCATTTGCGTTCGACATCATGCGGCTCATAGGCCTTGCTCAACTTCTGTTCCATCAGTGTTGCATCCTTCCAGCGTGGCATTGCGTGAATTTTATTCGGCAAAAGCAAATGGGGATTTTGGCAATCCCCATTTCACACGTTAATCTATTGAGCCTGGAGAGTTATCAGGCTGCGGCCTCCTTGATCTTACGAATCTCTTCACGAATCAGGTGTTCTGCCAGGTCAGGCACCACCTCCCAGGCGACCCGTTCCAGTATCGATCCCGCCAGTTTTTCGACAACTTTGGTGACGACCTTTTCGATAATCTGCTCGATTTCGTCTTCGCTCAAGGCCGCAGCCTTTGCTTCCGCATCGACAAGAGTCGCTGCGACTGCTGCAGGCTCAGGCTCTTGCTCTGCTGCCGGCAGGAGTTCTTCTTTCGGCGCCGGTTCGGCGACCGGCTCGACAAAAGCAGAAACAGATTCTGTGGCCAAAGACTCAGTGACCTCTGCTTCTTCTGTTTCGGGTTCTACAGCAGCGGCAGTCGGCTCTTCGCCGAAAACCGTTTCCGTCGCGGCAAAGACATCATCATCGACCGCAGACACCTGGTCCGATGGCTCGCTGAAGATATCCTCCTCAGGGGTGGCATCGCGGGACCATGCCGCAAGCGTCGGCTCCTGTGGGGCGGGTTCGAGATCTTCGGCATCGAGGATATCATCATCATCGAGCGGTATGATCTCTTCTTCGGTCATCTCGAATGCATCCGGCTCGACAGCTTGATCCAGTGAAGCCGGCTCTTCACCTGCAACAGTCTCTTGACCCACAGAACTGAAATCTTCAGCCGTGTCTTCGGCGGGTTCATCGCCAGCTGCGCGAGCCTCTTCAGCCTCAGGAGCGACAGCTACCGGCTCTAAAGCAACATCACTCCAGTCGTCAGCTGCAGCGCTCTGCTCAGAAGCAAAAACCGGGGTCTCTTCGGCAAAAGAGATATCACCGAACGGCTCCTCGGGCACGGCAGCGACCTCCTCGGCAGCCGCAGGCTGGTCAAAGTCAGCCAGAGGAGATTCTTCCAGAGCAGGTTCTGCATCTTCAACCGGCTTAGTTTCGACCTCCGGTTGTGGCTCGGGAGCTGCGCCATAAGTGGAACTGAGTAATTCTGCCACCTTGTCTATCAGGCGCTGGGATTCGAAAGGCTTCTCGATCCAGTCGTTCGCCTGGCAACTCCTGGCTTTGTCCTCATCAAAAGGCTCAAACGAACCGGCTAAAAGGAGGACCGGGGTGTTTCGCAGAGCGGGATCCTGCTTAATCGCGGTGGCCAACTCATAACCATTCTTTCCAGGCATATAGACATCGGCCATAATCAGGTCGGGTTTGAGTTCCTGGGCTTTGGCCAGAGCAGTGTCACCATTGTCGGTGATGGTCAGATCATAATCCTCATGTGCGAAAGTGATCTGGATGACTTTCTGAATCGTTATACTGTCGTCGGCCAACAGCAGTTTCTTGTTCATGCAAATCTCCTTATTCCTTCAGCCCGCATTGCGCAAAGGTCTGATACAACATCTGGCAAATAGCCGTAAAGGCGCTAAAAACCTATCATAACGCCTTCTCGGGTGTCAAGCTAACATAAGGGCAACGAGCATAAAATCGCAAGGTTTACCAACTGAAAACAGTGCGGGGTCCTTCCCTCACAGCCTGAGTCCCCGGAAGCGATACAACCACTGTCAAATCGCTTTCCATGGTTGCGGGAAAAAGAGTTTCTGATAGAGGTTCATGGCATAGCGATCTGTCATTCCGGCGATGAAGTCTGCTACGGCAGTTTCAACAACCTCGCCGTTGATCCTGGCTCCCCCATACAGGGACAAGCTTTCGGGATAGGTGACGAAATATGCAAACAGCTCCCTGAGCACCCGGCTGGCCTTACGGAACTCGTCTTCTACGGCATGGGCTCGATAGACATTGGCGTGTAACCAATCCCGGAGTTCGACCACCTGTGCAGCGACAGGCGCGGAAAGTTGGACGGCTTGACAGCCTGCAGCGAGGGTCGTCTCGATCAGGTCAGTGACCATGGTGTTCAAACGCTGAGAGTTCTTTGTGCCGAGGGCCGCCCGCAGATGCCGAGGCACATCAGCAGCACTGACTAATCCACCACGGATCGCATCATCAAGGTCATGGTTGACATAGGCGATGACGTCGGAAAGTCGAACCAACTGTCCCTCAAGTGTCGACGGAAGATCGGCACTGGTCTGGCCCAGCAGAGCGCCTCTTCCTTTGGAATGACACTGGATGCCGTCTCTGACTTCCCAGGAAAGGTTCAGCCCGGCACCGTTTTTCTCCAGTAGCTCGACCACTCTCAGGCTCTGGTTGACGTGGTGGAATCCATCCGGCAGCAGTTCCGCCAAGACTCGCTCCCCGGCATGGCCAAAAGGGGTATGTCCGAGGTCATGGCCCAGGGCAATCGCTTCAGCCAGGTCTTCGTTCAACCGTAGCGCCCTGGCCATGGTTCTGGCAACCTGACTCACTTCGAGAGTATGGGTCAAACGGGTACGATAGTGGTCACCCTCAGGGGCGAGAAAGACCTGCGTCTTGTATTTCAAGCGACGAAAAGCCTTGCAATGCAGGATCCTGTCGCGGTCAACCTGAAAAATCGTTCTGACGGGACAGGCTTGTTCTGCGACCAACCGGCCTCTGGAGGCCAGGCTGTGGCAGGCATGATCACAGAGGATGTTTTTTTCCGCCGTTTCAATGACCTCTCTTATAATCATTGATCATCTCCAAAAAAACCTATATAAAAAGCAAAGCGTATCTAAGTAGATTTTTAAAAATCATCATCCCGACAACAAGACACTGTCTAAGCACGTTTAAATAAGATATTGTGTAATGATTATACTTGATAATATACAAAACTCTTGTATTAATATAATTGGGTTTCACATATTCAACAATTAATCATATTTTTTAACTATCGGAGGAGAACATGGCAACAATTCTTGAAATGGCTGCTGATATCGTTGCAGCTCACGCATCAACAACAAAAATGACTAAAGAGGAACTCGTTGCTGAGTTAAATGAAGTTTATACTGCTCTGAACAGCCTTGGAAAAGGAAATATTGAACATGATAGCGGTGCAGAAGCAAGCGGACCTGCGGTCTCACGCAAAAAAGCTTTCGGCAAAGACAACATTTACTGCATGATATGCGGCAAGGGATTCAAAACCTTGTCACGCCATTTGAAAACATCCCACGAAATGTCCGCATCCGAATATCGCAAGCAGTTCGATATCCCGCGTTCACAGTCCCTGGCCGCCAAGAGCTATTCTGACAAACGCCGCCAGATGGCGATAGACCGCGGTCTCGGCGAGAAGCTTGCCAAAGCTCGTGCAGCCCGCAGCAAGGGCAAAAAGAAGTAGCCCGGAACTAAGAAGAAACCAGGCCCAGAAGTGCTGTCAGCTTGTCGCGGTAAGCTCTTCTGGTCCTGGCACATGCAGTTCATCAAACTTGACAGACGAGACTTCAGCGCAGTTCTAAGCCTAGCTCCTCATGCAGGTTACCTTCGGCATCCAAATCTCAACTCGTCAGACACCGGGCCAGTATTCCGCGAGGGTTTTGGCCGCTCAAGTCGTCCAGCTCGGCGGCAGGATCAACATCTACACACGTGACATCAATTCTTCGTCATCCCATCAGGCGTGACAACCAACCGTTCCCCTTCAGCTCCGACACCCCTGGTAAAGCAGTATAATGCGCCGTTCTGCCTCGAGGACAGCTCATCGCGACCTGTCCGCTCCCGGTCAACAACAACCCGTCGTGACAGCGGCATCATCAGTCGCTGTTGTTCTCCGTCCATATGCTGCAGACGGCTGCACAGGCATACGTCATAGAGGTTGGTGATGCCGCATGAATTTTCTCCTTTGCTCAAATCGTTGAATACGATAAATTGCAGAACATTTACATCAGTAAACACTTGCCCTATAAAGAAAAAATCGCCCATGAAAAGCATCCTGGTCGCAGACAATCGTGCCGAATTGCTCGCAACCCTTGAACCGATACTCAAACATTGGGGTTACCGTGTCCTGTCAACGCGCAGCGCTGAACAGGTCGCCATCTTTCTGCAAGAAAGCAAACCCTGCATGCTCGTCATCGGCGAGGAGATGCTGGCCGATCCGGGCCTTGGCCTCGACAAAGAGGTCATCGCAACTATCGACAATGGTGACCTGCCCTGTATTGCGCTCAGGCAGGACGGTGCGAAAGACCTTGTGGTGACCCCAAACGAAACCATGGATGTCCCTCTGGAACTATTCGGTCTCTTCTCTTTCATACAATGCAAGGTGGAAAAGCACCCACGCCAGAACCTCCGGCTTCGGGTGAAACTGCCCGGCATGTACAGTATCTCTGAGGATGACTTCATCCTGGCTGATGTTTTAAGTCTCAGTATGAAAGGGCTTTTTTTTAAAACCGCCACCAGGCTGAAAGAATGTGACCGGTTAACCGTCGTCTTTCCCCTGTTGGGGCATTGCACGGAAATTGAAGTCAAGTCAACCGTTCTATACTCAATCGAACCCGGGTCGGAAAATAACTATTTCCAGGGTTTTGGTGTCGGCTTTGATGACATTTCCGATCATCACAGCCAACAATTGCGACAATTCATCAGGGACTGTTTCCTCAAAGAGGTGTCATCCAACCAGAACGGAGTCGGTGATTTTGTCCGGGAAAATCTCAAGAATTAACGGTACGTCAAACCAAGCAATGGCTCGAAGCTCTCTCCGGCCAGTGTTCCGGGGACCCGGAAAAAATCAGCCAAAGTCGCCGCAACGTCAGAAAAAGACTGACGGTCTCCCAGAGCACGTCCTCTCTTCATAGCTTTTGACCAAAGCAATACAGGGACGTATTCACGCGTGTGGTCACTGCCCGGCGAGGTTGGGTCGCAGCCATGATCGGCACAGATGACCAGCAGGTCGTCAGTCCGCATCACGTTAAACAGCTGCGGCAACCAGGCATCAAAATCCTCGAGCGCGCGACCGAAGCCGAGAGCATCGTTCCGGTGGCCGTAAACCATGTCAAAATCGATCAGATTCACCATCAACAACCCGGTTTCGAGGGCCTCCAAGCCGACGATGACCTTCTCCATGCCATCATTGTTGTCAACTGTTGCGACACTTCTTGAAATTCCACGTCCCGCAAACAGGTCACTGATCTTGCCCACGGCTGTGACCACATAGCCCTTGTCGACAAGACCATCCAGAAGAGTCTTTTGCGGTGGTGGAGCGGGGAAGTCCTTACGGCCCGCTGTACGCCGGAAGCCGCCCTGGCTATCCCCGTCAAAAGGCCGGGCAATCACCCGGGCGATGCCGTACTCGTCGGTCAGGGGCTTGACGGCCCGACACAAATCATACAACTTTTCGGGCGGCAGGACATCTTCATGTGCCGCAACCTGAAACACGGAGTCGACGCTTGTATAAAGGATTGGCCGTCCGGTCCTGACATGTTCTGCACCATATTCCTTGAGGATTGATAGACCCCCTGCCGAGATGTTGCCCAAAGGCTCTGCACCGGTAATTTCGGCAAACTTTCTGACCAGTTCGGCAGGAAAGCCTTGTGGGTAAGTTGCAAAAGGCTTGTTCACCACGACACCGGCGAGTTCCCAATGCCCGATGATGCTGTCTTTGCCGGTGGACGTCTCGGCAAGACGGCCATAGACGCCGGCCGGTTCACTCGCCGGCGGGACCCCCTCGATCTCGGCAAGACAGCCGAGACCCAGGTTGCGCATGTTGGGCAAATTCAGACCGCCGCAGGCAGCGGCAACGTGGGGCAGAGTGGCGGCATCTTCATCAGAGTACTCTCGTGCATCAGGAAGCGCTTCCAGACCGACACCGTCGAGAACGATCCAGATGGCACGTTTACTTTGCAGTGTCATATCAGGTCCGCGCCATTGCGCCATTGCCGCATGATCGCAACTCCGGCACTGGTACCGATACGACCTGCGCCGGCAATCAGCATCGACTGACAAGCCTGCCAGTCACGGATACCGCCCGCCGCTTTGACTTTGATCCTGCCAGCCGCAACCCGGCAAAGCAGACGGACATCTTCCAGGGTTGCGCCTGAGTCGGCGAACCCGGTTGAAGTCTTGACATAGTCAGCACCGCTTGCAACGACGGCTTCAACCAGCCTGGTTTTCACCGCAGTATCAAAAAGACAGCATTCGATAATGACCTTGACCAACGCTTGATCGGACGCTGCAATAACCTTGCGGATTTCGGCGCCGACTGCATTATAATCGAAGAGGCGTGCGGCACCGAGATGGATCACCATATCTATCTCATCGGCACCTGAAGCGATCGCCTGATGTGCCTCGAAGACTTTGACTTCGGTCGTTTGGGAGCCGAGCGGAAAACCAACCACGGTGCAAACCGCGACATCGGACCCATACAGCAACCGGCTGGCCTGTGCAACAAAAACCGGCGGCACGCAAACCGAGGCGAACCCGTGTTCAACGGCTTCCTCGCAGAGTGCAGCAATTTCAAGGTTGGTGGCATCTGCTTTGAGCAGGGTGTGGTCGATAAATTTAGCTGGAGAATCCATCTTGCCAGCTCCGTTCAGCTCACCTCTGGCCATATCCTTCTTTAGGTACGGTAGTCGGCATTGATCTTGACATATTCGTAGGAAAGATCAGAGGTATAGTAGTAGGCACTGCCGTCGCCGGAGCCCAGATTGACCGTCACGGTGAACTCCGGCTGCTTCAAAACCTCGCTGGCGATGGCTTCCTGTTCCGGACCCAGGCCGAGCCCTTTTTCAACCATTGTCACCTGATCAAACCGGATACTGACCTGGTCGGGGTCCAGATCGACTCCGGCATAGCCGGCAGCGGCGATGATCCGCCCCCAGTTGGCGTCTTCACCGAAGAAAGCCGTTTTAACCAGTTGCGATGTGGCAATGCTGCGGGCGGCGACAAGGGCCTCGCTATCGTCGACCGCACCTTCGACCTGAATCCGCACCAGCTTGTTAGCGCCCTCGCCATCACGGACGATCATCTTCGCCAGATCAAGCATGATCTCACCGACAGCGCGATTAAAACGCTCCAGGTCCTCGGATCCTTCGGCAATTACGTCATTGCCAGCAACGCCGCTCGCCAGCAAAAGTGCCATGTCATTGGTTGAAGTGTCACGGTCGACCGTGATGCGATTGAATGAAGCTTTGACAGATTTCTCCAACACTCCTTCAAGGAGGCCATCTGCCAGGCAGGCGTCGGTCATGACGAATGCCAGCATGGTCGCCATGTCAGGATGAATCATGCCGGCGCCTTTGGCCAGGCCGAGAATATTGATTTCCGCCCCGCCGAGTTTAAGAGTTCGACTGCTCATCTTCGGAAAGGCGTCGGTTGTCATCATTGCCCGGGCAACCCCGTCGAACTGGTCGTTGCTCAACATCCTGCACAAGGTGGCAACGTGTTCATCAAAACAGTAGATTGGCAGAGGCACGCCGATCACCCCGGTAGAAGCAACGGCAACAAACTCCGGGGCGACATCCAGCGCATCGGCAACCAGGTCGCCGCAATATTTCGCATCCTGCAAGCCCTTTTCGCCAGTACAGGCATTGGCGTTGCCGCTGTTGACGAGTATCGCCTGACAGAGGCCATGGCGGACCCTCGATTCGGTTAACCTGACCGGGGCGGCAACAACCTTGTTGGTCGTGAAGACACCGGCGCAATCGGCAGGCTGTTCGGTAAAGATCAACGCCATGTCCAGCTTGCCGGATTTCTTGATCCCAGAGCTGCAGGCTGCAGCAAGGAACCCTTTTGGGACAGCTAACGCGGAATCAGCCATGATTCAACTCCATTTCGTTTGCACCGTTTAACATGAGCAGGGCCATTTCAAGCCGAATGTGCCGGCCCTTTGGTCATGCAGTCACGCCAACATCTGATGCGCTTTACTGCCCGCAACATTTCTTGTATTTCTTGCCGCTGCCACAGGGGCATGGGGCATTTCGGCCGACCTTGTCTTCTTCGCGCTTGGCAGGGCTCTGCACAGCAGGTTGCGGACCGCTTTGACGGGTCAGGGCAAGGCGTTGTCGACGCTGTTCGGCTTCCATCTCTGCAACTTCTTCTTCGCGTGCCAACTGGACCAGGAAAAGTTTCTGTGAGACTTCCTGCCGGATACGCCCCATCATCTCCATGAACAGGTCGTAGGCTTCTCTTTTGTACTCTTGTTTCGGGTTGCGCTGAGCATAGGCACGCATGCCGATCCCCTCTTTGAGATGATCAATCGAGAGGAGATGATCTTTCCACTGGGTATCAATCGTCTGCAGCAGCAGGACTTTCATCAGGTGTTCGAGAACCGGTGTCGTAAAAGACTCCTCGCGTTCAGCCAGTCGTGCGGCCACCTGTGTCTTGAGGTTCTGCTCCAGCTCCTCGGGCTTGAGGTCCTTGTCCGGTTCCGGCAACTCCGGCAAAAAATTGAACTGGTTGGCAAAATCAATCGCCAGCGTTTCCCAGTTCCACTCAGTGGCAGGGGTTTTCTCGGGACAGAAAGTCGCCACAATGTCTTCAACCATCTCATTGAGGATCGCCTCGATGGTTTCACGAATATTCTCTCCGGCCAGAACTTCCTTGCGCTGCGTATAAATAACCTCACGCTGACGGTTCATGACATCGTCATAATCGATCAAGTGCTTGCGAATCTCAAAGTTGTGAGCCTCGACTTTTTTCTGGGCACCTTCTATGGCTTTGGAAATCATGCCATGCTCAATAGCCTCCCCTTCGGGAACATTGAGTTTGTCCATGACAAATGAAACTCTGTGGGAACCGAAAATTCTTAACAGATCGTCTTCCAGGCTCATGTAGAAACGACTTTCACCCGGGTCGCCCTGTCGCCCGGCTCGACCGCGCAACTGGTTGTCAATGCGCCTGGATTCATGTCGCTCGGTGCCAAGAATATACAGCCCCCCGACCTCGAGAACTTGCTGCTTTTCAGCGGAGCAGATCGCGGAGTACTTCTCCAGAGAGCGCGCATATGCATCTTCCGCTTTCTCTGCAGCTTCGGCTTCGCGCTTGGCAAGCAGCTCGGGATTTCCGCCGAGGACAATGTCCGTCCCGCGTCCCGCCATGTTGGTTGCGATCGTGACTGCGCCTTTACGTCCGGCCTGGGCGACAATCTCCGCTTCTCGTTCGTGGTGCTTGGCATTCAAGACATGATGCGGAACCCCGCGTTTTTTCAACAGTTCGGAGAACCGTTCCGAGTTCTCGATGGTAATCGTCCCGACCAGAACCGGCTGTCCGGCCTGGTGGCGCTCCTGGATGTCTTCGACCACTGCCTGGAATTTTTCCTTTTCCGTCTTGTAGATAACATCAGCCTGGTCGATACGAATCATCGGTTTGTTGGTCGGAATAACAACCACATCAAGCTTGTAAATCTCGCTGAATTCGGCGGCCTCGGTATCAGCCGTACCGGTCATCCCGGCGAGTTTTTCATACATGCGGAAATAATTCTGAAAGGTAATCGTCGCCAGCGTCTGGTTTTCGCGTTCGATTTTCAGGCCTTCCTTGGCCTCGATGGCCTGGTGTTGTCCATCACCCCAGCGCCTTCCCGGCATCAGTCGGCCGGTGAATTCGTCGACAATAACCACTTCGCCATCTTTGACGACGTAATCGACGTCACGCTTGAAGATCGCATGTGCCCTGAGTGCCTGGTTGACGTGATGCAGGATGGCCATATTGCCCGGTTCGTAAAGGTTTTCGACACCGAGGCGCTTTTCAACCTTGAGAACCCCCTCTTCGGTCAGGGTTGCCGACTTGGACTTCTCGTCCACGGTATAATCCCCGGTATAGGAACGGAATGTACGCCCGATCTGCCCTTCACGGTCTTCGACCATTTCACCTTTTTGCAGGCGTGGAATGATCTTATCGGCGGCGTAGTAAAGCTCGCTGGTTGCGTCGGTCGGGCCGGAAATAATCAGCGGGGTACGTGCCTCGTCGATCAGTATAGAATCGACCTCATCGACAATGGCGTAGGAGAGATCACGCTGGACATAGTCTTCGAGGGCGAACTTCATGTTGTCACGGAGATAATCGAAGCCGAATTCGTTGTTGGTGCCATAGGTGATATCAGCTTTATATGCTGCCTTGCGCTGATCATCGGTACGACCATGGATAATACAATCAACGTCCATGCCGAGGAAGTTATAGACCTTGCCCATCCACTCTGCATCTCGTTTGGCGAGATAGTCATTGACCGTAATGACATGCACACCTTTACCGGCCAGGGCGTTGAGATAAACCGGCAGCGTCGACATCAGGGTTTTGCCTTCACCGGTTTTCATCTCGGCAATTTTGCCGGCGTGCAGAACCATGCCACCTATCAGCTGGACATCAAAGTGACGCATGCCAAGGGTCCGCACCGCCGCTTCGCGAACAACGGCAAACGCCTCAGGGAGGAGATCATCCAGCGTTTCGCCGTTTGCCAGACGACCACGGAATTCAATCGTTTTTGCATTCAGTGCGGCGTCACTCAACTTCTGGACCTCAGCTTCCAGGGCATTGATCTGTTCAACCGTCTGCTGCAGTCGTTTCAAATCGCGCTCATTTTTGCTGCCAACGATCTTCTTCAGCACACTTCCTATCATCTGGCACTCCATGACCGGTAAGATACCGGTGATATTTTCACGAAAACTGCAATTTCGGTCATTGCAGTCGGAACTGCGGATTTTAACACAGCTGAGAATAGGCTCACAAGGTTAAACAGCCCCGTAAGTCAAGGACAGGTCGTCATCTTTTTTGTTGCGGTCATGTCCTGAAACAACAATCCCCGGGCGTGGCCCGGGGATTTAAATATGAACAGTAATGGGATGTTAAGTGTCAAACTGAAGAGTTAATTCCAGGTCCCCTTCTGATAACTGAAGATATGGCGGTTGGGAATGATTTTAACGACCGCAAACTGGTTCTTGTCGAATGCTTCCGGAGTTCCGGCGGATGATTCGAGGATCTGTTCCTTGTACGAGATGATACCGACATACGGAATCGAATTTGACTTCGAACGCATGACCTTGACCTTCAGGGAAGCATCATCAATCTGGTGATAGCGTGCCAGGTATGTCCCATCAGCTTGTTTCTTAATCAGCATACGCGAGCGGGCGTATTTGTGGTTTCGATTCAACTGCTTGACCTTGGAATGGGCAAAGCTTTCAAAGTCCGCGTGTTTCTCTGCAAGTGTTTTATCCGGGGTCCGAGATTTCTGCGTACTTGCCGCAACATCCGAGTAAGTCATCGACAAGCATAAACAGCAAAAAATGGCAACCAGTGTGATTTTCAGCATGATTTTCATCTTCCACCTTCTGCATGGTCATGGGTTCGCTTTGAGAAATACGAAAGCAATGACCGTACCAGAAATAGGTGACAACCGCTAAACTACTGTAATTAATTGATAAAATTCATTATGCCAATTTATCAGAATGTTCTTGACCCATCGTCATATGACATTCTTTGTCAGATGATACCGTGGAATGGATCCTAAAGTCGCACTTTTTATCACATTGCCCGCAGTTGAAAAACCGGCCAGGCACACACAGGCGCCTGGCCGGGCATTATCTCAAGACATCGTCCTCGTTACCTGGATATCATTTCCACTCTTCGATTGAGCTTACGACCCTCCTTGGTCGTGTTGTCATACTTGGGCTGGGTTTCCCCGTAACCTTTGGCCTGCAGCCTGGATTCAGCAACACCGTTGCTGACCAGCCAGTTTTTCACCGCGCCTGCTCGACGCTCGGAAAGGCCCTGGTTGTATGTCTCGGGGCCAATCGAACAGGTGTGACCGGAAAGGACAAAATCGGTATCAGGCTCTTCATCGAGGATCATCTTGACCTGTTCAAGAACAGGGATCATTTCGTCGGTGATGTCCGCCTTGTCAAACCCGAACAGCAAGTTGAAGGTGACCACTTCCTTGGCAACCGGGGCAGGGGCAGGTGCCGGGACAGGAACCGGCTTCGGCTTGGGCTTTGGTTTCGGTGCCGGGGCAGGCATCCTTTCTTCATACAGGACATCCTTGGCAAACTGCGCCGCACCGGCATCGGTGGCCAGGGTTTCAGCGTCCGCGACGACACTGCAACCGGAAAGCTCACGAATTGCCGCTATGGTCTGCTCGCCCGCCGGCTTGTCGGCATAGCTGACGACGTGGATGCAGAGGTTCGAGCCGTTTTCGGCATAAAGCTCTTTGGCCTGAGCAACCGGATCCGTGCCGGTATTCGACACGCCGTCGGTAAAGACGATCAGAGCCGTTTTGCCGGACAGGCTATCGACCAGAGGAGCAACATCACTCAGCCCGTCCCCCATCGGCGTCAACTGGTTGAAGGGAGGGGAAATCCCCGCTACTGCAGCCGCTAGAGAGCCTTTTTCGTAGGTGGCCGGCTGCGACACGGTCTTGTAGGGGGCAAAAGTGGCAACCGCACTGTTGTAGCCAAGTTCCGGTGTCTCTGGCTCCAGTCGCTTGACTGCAGCAACAGCCTGCTCGAATTTCTGATTGCCGGGCGTTGCCTTTGCCCATGCCATTGAACCCGACTGGTCGATGAAAATGACAAAATTATCCACTTTCTTGACCAGCTCCGCTGCAACATCAGCCGGGGCAACCAAACCGCTGACCAGCAGCAAACAGAATACAACCATCAACAACCTGTAAACCTTTCTCATCGTCATACTCCTTTTTTAAATTTAAATTCTATACAGACCCACCTTGGGTATTTACAAAGCTTTGCCTCAAATATATCCGAAGGTTTGTAATAGTCAATTAGCTGAATACATTATTTTTTTAGTTGCTATCGCTGCGGCTTTTTCATCTCCCGCGTAATACACGAAAAGTTATTTCTACCTCATCTTTTTATTTACAGCCCGGACAGCGCTATGCGCAAAATCAAAAACACACAAAAAAGCCCGGCAGAGCCGGGCTTCAATCAAGCGGATGGACGGTTTGAATTACAAATACTTGTAAGGATTTACG